>JAKSQE010000006.1 GCA_024404295.1 Oscillibacter sp. | reverse complement strand
CTTCCCTCTTTGGCTCGTCAAGGCTTTGCCAGTATTTCCACCATCTGCCTGAACCATGCAGCCCGTCCCTACGGCGATGTTGTCATTGCGGCTATGAGTGTGGTACAGCGCATTATGATGTGTGGCGGCTCTGCCATGCTTGGCTTTGGTCAGGGTTTCCAGCCGGTTTGTGGCTTTAACTACGGTGCTAAGCTCTATGATCGTGTCAAGCAAGGCTTCTATTTCTGTGTCAAAACTTCGCTTGTATTTCTGCTGATCGTAGGTGCAGGAATCGCATTCTTTGCTCCCCACTTAGTTGCACTCTTCCGTGACGATCCCGAGGTCATTGCCTGCGGTACAGCAGCTCTGCGTTTTCAGTGTTTGACATTTCCCCTGCTCTGTTGGGTCATTCCCAGCAACATGATGGAGCAAACCATGGGCCGCACCGTTCCCGCCACGTTCCTCGCGATTGCCCGACAAGGCCTGTTCTTCATTCCTTTGATCTGGGTCTTTTCGGCAGCATGGGGCGTTCGCGGCATTCAGATGACACAGAT
Organism: Oscillibacter sp.; assembly: GCA_024404295.1. GTDB lineage: Bacteria > Bacillota > Clostridia > Oscillospirales > Oscillospiraceae > Oscillibacter. The sequence goes on along the minus strand of JAKSQE010000006.1, from coordinate 19,082 downwards.
GGTATGTGATCTGTTGACCTTTGCCTGCGCTATTCCCATTCATATTCATGTGCTGAGAACATTGGACAGTCCTCTGAAACATTGAAAAAAGTTCCCATGCTTCATCCGAAGCATGGGAACTTTTTTATTTAGAATAACTCGCCTTGGCAATTCTCCCGAATGGGACAGGTTGCCAGAATTTCTGCCTGAATCCGCTCATATTCCGATGGATACTTAAAGCGACGCAGTTGTTTATTTAACTTCTCTGCATCGTCAAACAGGTGGATCAGATAAAACCAAACCTCCCGCATGCGTTGAGCGGCGGTAGCTACTGCGCCGCCATAAAACTCCGTATAAGCAGCGTAAAGTTCCTCCAGAAATGCCGTCAGTTCTTCCCTTGTAACGGCACATCCGCCGTGTAGTTTTCGGGCTAATGCCGGGTCGGCAATCAATCCTCTTCCGATCATCACGCGCTCTGCCATGGGAAACTTCGTTTCAAAATCCCGTACTTCCTGCACGGTTCTCAAATCACCGTTATAGCAGACAGGGTTCCTGCTCTCTGCCAAAGCCTTTTCAAACCATTCCGGGTGCAGTGGGCCACGGTACTTCTCCTTTTGCACACGGACATGGATCGTCAGGCAGGAGATCGGATATTTGTTGTAAATTTCCAACAGACGTTCAAACTCCTCCGGCTCACTGATACCCAGTCGGGTCTTGACTGACACCGGAATTTCAACTTTAGAAAAGACTTCCTCAAAAAAAGCATCCAGTTCCTCTGGCTTTGCCAGAAAACCTGCACCTTTGCCCTTCGCCGTCACGGTGCCGGACGGGCAGCCCAGATTTAAGTTGGCCTCAGGATATCCCATCCCCTGTACGATGTCACAGGCCCATATAAAATCCTCGGCATTTCGAGTCATAATCTGGGGCACAGAGGGCAAATCGGAATTGTGGATGAAATCCATATCCCGCAGGTCTCTGGGGGTCATCAGATGGTGCGGCGTCGGAGAAAAAAAGGGGATAAAATAACGGTCCACACCACCAAAATACTTGTCCCACACATGGCGATACACCACCTTGGTAATGCCGTCCAGCGGGGCAAAATCAATCGTTTGGATCATTTCACAATCTCTTCCCATTCCGCCTGTCGAAATCCGACATGCACAAAGTCTTCCCCGATCAGCAAAGGACGCTTCACCAGCATACCGTCGGTTGCCAGCAGCTCCAACTGCTGTTCCTCGCTCATAGTGGGCAGCTTATCTTTCAGTTCCAGCGCCTTGTACTGCAAACCGCTGGTATTGAAAAACCGTTTCAACGGTAAGCCGCTGCGCTGCCACCACAGACGCAGTTCTTCCTTGGTGGGGTTTTCCATCTTAATGTCTCGCAAGTCAAAAGAGATCCCCTGCGTCTCTAACCACGTCTTTGCTTTCTGGCAGGTAGAGCATTTGGGATAGCACACAAATAACATTAGAAATACCTCACAATCTCTTTGAAAAAATGACCCGGACGGTGTCCCGTCCGGGTCATCCAACTCTTATTCCAGAGAAATGATATAGTAATAGACCGGCTGACCACCGCGCAACAGTGTCACCTCTGCATCAGGACAGGCCTCTTCAAACTTGGCAGCAGCTGCCTGTGCAGCTTCTTCAGTCACATCTTCGCCGTAATAAACGGAGATGAACTCGCTGTCCTTGCCCTCTTCTGCCAACTGCTTCAGCAGAGCATCCAAATCTGCATCCGTGCCAAAGAGTTTCCCCTCTTTTAACGCCAGATAGTCGCCTTCCTTGATCTCGAACCCATCGAAATCAGAGTTACGGGCAGCGTACGTGATCTGAGCGGTAGTAACGTTGGCCAGTGCCTCCGTCATGGCAGCGGTGATGCTCTCCACATCCGCCTCAGGATCCACGTTCATCATCGCTGTCACACCCTGAGGAACAGTCTTGCTGGGAATGACCACCACGTGCTTCTCGGTCAATGCAGCACACTGCTGAGCCGCCATGATAATATTGCCATTATTCGGCAAAACGAACACCGTCTCAGCAGGGATTCGGTCAATTCCCTCCAGAATGCTCTCGGTAGAGGGGTTCATGGTCTGACCGCCGGACACCACGCCGTCGCAACCCAGATCGCGGAACACAGCCGCCAGGCCATCACCGGCACAGATTGCCAGGAAGCCGTAGGGCTTCTCGGCGGCCGCCACCACATGGCCGCCTTCCAGTTCTTTTTCCACCTGCTCCAGATCATCCACACTCTGTGCTTCCTTGCCGGCAGCCACAGCCTCGGCCTGTGTACGCATATTTTCGATCTTTGCCAGTTCCAGAATACCGTATTTCTGTGCCTCATTCAGTGCGTTGCCGGGAATCTCGGTATGAACATGCACCTTAAAGACTTCGTCATCCTCACCGATGACCAGGCAATCGCCAATGCTGCTCAGGTAAGCGCGCAGAGACTCCAGTTCCACATTGGGAGAAGCTTTTCGCACAATAAACACCGTGTCGAAGGTAAAGGTAATGTCCTCAATAGCCATCACGTCAAAATTACCTTCGCTCTGTGCGGCAGATTCCACCACTTCCGGCAGAGGTTCGCCCTTCAGATGAGCCAACATACCCTCCAGAATCAGCAGATAGCCCTTGCCGCCGGCATCCACCACACCGGCCTTCTTCAGCACAGGGTTCATATCGGTAGTAGCAGCCAGAGCCTTACGGCCCTCTTCGATGGCGGCTTCCAAAACCACTTCCACATCTTCCACAGTTGCAGCGGTATCCACAGCAGCCTTTGCAGCCAAACGAGAAACCGTCAGAACCGTACCCTCGGCAGGCTTCATCACAGCCTTATAGGCTGCAGAAACACCTTCCTGCATGGCTGCGGCAAAGACTGCGGCATTGGCCTTTTCCACGCCCTTCAGTCCCTTGGACAAGCCGCGGAACAGGAGGGACAGAATCACACCAGAGTTGCCACGGGCACCCTGCAGCAGAGCGGAAGCGGTCACAGAGACCGCCTTGTCGATGGTCTCGGGCGCATGTTTGCGCAGTTCGGTCACTGCGGTGGCAATCGTCATGGACATATTCGTGCCTGTATCGCCGTCTGGCACGGGGAACACATTCAGGTCATTGATGGCCTGTTTCTGTGCCGTAATCGAAGCTGCGCCGTGCAAGATCATTTGCTTGAACTGCACACCAGTTATCTCTTTCGTCATTCGATGGTTTCCTCCCTTACAGGATCATGGAGTCCACATACACATCCACCGCACGCACTGTCACGCCGGTATTTTTGTGGACTACATAGCGGACCTCATTCATGATTGAGCGGCAGACTGCAGGAATATTCACGCCGTTCTCCACGATAATATGCAGCTCAATCGAGATGGAATCGTCCTCATGATAGATAATATTAACGCCCTTACTCATGGCCTCGGGGCGCAGCAAATGCACAAGGCCATCCGTAATAGAACGAAATGCCATACCCTTCACGCCAAAGCAATTGGTTGCAGCAGCACCGGTCATATTGGAAAAAACAGCGCTGGAGACAGAAACCTCACCATGTTCAGACTGATAATTCAGCATGGGAATACCTATCCTTTCCGCGAATTTCAGCGGACAGATGTCCGCAAATTTATACTATTAGCTATCTTATTATATACGGTTTCCGCTCAAAGCACAAGTCAAAATCTGTCTTTGTGCTTAAAAAGTGGAAAAATGAGACAGCCGTCTTGAACGATTGCCTCATTTTACATGCTTTATTTTATCAGCGCAGCCAATTTTTCAAGCCGCTTCAGTGCCTCTTTTAATGTATCTTCCCCTCTGGCAAAGTGCAGTCGGATATAGCGATTCACCGGTTCCCGGAAAAAGCTGGAACCTGGGACTGCCGCAACACCCACATTCTGAATCATCCACTCGCAAAACTCCATATCCGTATATCCCTGAAACTGCGGCAGGTCCAGAAAATCTTGAATGTCTATCATAACGAAATACGTACCCTGCGGGATATTATGCTTCAAGCCAAGCGAGTCCAGACCTTTCAGGAAGAATTCCCGTTTCTTTGTATACGTTTCCAGCAGGTCAGCATAGTACCCCTCGCCCATTTGCAGTCCGGCAACAACTGCCTCCTGCAGGGGTGCCGCAGCGCCAACCGTCAGGAAGTCGTGGACCTTCTTTGCCGATTCCACCACGACAGCCGGCCCGATGATATAGCCCAATCTCCAACCGGTAATCGAAAAGGTTTTCGATAGAGAATTACAAGTAATGGTATGTTCAAACATACCGGGAAGGCCTGCCATATAGGTGTGGGTATACGGTGCATACACCAGATGCTCATACACCTCGTCCGTCACCACATAGGCATCGTACTTGACTGCCAGCGTACCAATGGCCATCAACTCATCCCGTGTAAAGACCTTGCCGCTGGGGTTGGAGGGATTGCACACAATAATAGCCTTTGCTCCTGCCTGAAAGCCCTGTTCAATCAGTTGGATGTCAAACTGATATTCCGGCGGGGTCAGGGGAATGAAAATCGGTTCCGCTCCGCTTAAAATAGCGTCAGCACCGTAATTTTCGTAGAACGGAGAAAACACCATCACCTTATCGCCGGGATTGCAGATGGTCATCATGGCGCACATCATGGCCTCAGTTCCGCCACAAGTGACCACGATTTCAGAGTTGGGATCAATGGTTCTGCCGATGGCTTTTCCCTGCTTCTCCGCAAGAGCCTGCCGAAGATTCGCTGCGCCGAAAGTAATGGAATACTGATGAGGGCCCTCATGCGCCACTTCTGCCAGCCGATCCAGAATTGGCTTCGGTGGGTCAAAATCCGGAAACCCCTGCGAAAGATTCAACGCTCCATATTCATCACTAATGCGGGTCATGCGTCGGATGACCGAATCGGTAAAGGTTTGGACACGGTCGCTGATCTGCGGCATATCAATATCCCTCCTGCTCCAGTTTTCTGATAAATCGGCTCATGGCTTGCAGTCCGTCTTTCAGTTCCTGCGTATCGCCGGCATAGCCGATTCGCATACTGTGGGGCACCTCAAAGCAGTCACCCGGAGTGACAAATGCGCCCTCTTCGTGATACATTCTTTCACAAAATTCGTAGGAAGGCAAGTCAAAATCATAAAAAACCAATGCTGTGGTTCCGGCCTGCGGCTTTTGATAGGACACATGCGGCTCCATTTGGACCCACTGATCTAATATTTCCAGATTGGTTCGCACAATGCTGCGATTCCGTTCCAGCAATTTATCATGATGCTTCAGGGCAATATCTGCCAACATCTCATCGAACATGCCACAGCTGACCAGATTGTAATCTCTATGAGACAGGCACGCCTGCACCACATCCTTGTCATGCGTCGCGATCCAGCCCAATCGCAATCCTGCCAGCGAAAACACCTTGGACATACTGCTGATCGAAATGCCCTTTTCATACAGATCTACAATCGATTCGCACCATTCATCCTTTTGAGTCAGGTGGCGATATACTTCATCGCACAGGACATAGGCTCCCACGCTCTTTGCGATCTCCACGATCTGCATCAGCAGTTCCTTGTCCATCAGCGCACCTGTGGGGTTATTGGGATTGTTGATACAGATCATTTTCGTTCCGGGAATTGCCAGCTTTTTCAGTTCCTCCAGATCCGGAAGATAGCCGTTTTCCGGCTTCAGATGCAGCATTTGCAGGTCTGCACCATAGCTCTCCGGGATCGAGTAAAGCTGCTGATAGGTCGGCATAATGCTGATGACTCGATCGCCGGGATCAATGAGAGAGTAGAAAATATGATGGTTTGCACCGGAAGCGCCGTGAGTCGGCACGATCTCCTCCGGCTGTAAGGTCTTATACAGGCTGCAAATTCCCTTCTTAAAAGACGGATTGCCCACGATGTAGCCATAGGTCAACCGCTGGCAGCTAAACGATTCCCAAAATGCATTTTTATTCTCCCCGGTCAGTTCAAATAACTCGTCCAGAGATACCGAATCCACGCAGGTTTCCGCAATGTTATACCGTGCGTCCATCTCATAGGCGTTCATCCATTCCTCAACCTTAAACGGTGCAATTTTCATAACAAATTCCTCCCTTTTTTCATAAAACCTTGAAAAAGAAAGGGTGCTCAAGACCTCGCCTTATAACACGCCATGCAGCGTGCCGTACCTACGGCCAAGTCTTGAACACCCTTTTGCATCTCCACCCGGTGGTAGAGAAAGGTTCATGTATTTTTATGCATTAAGTATACATGCAGAAAAAGTTTTTGTCAATCCCATATTTCAGCTTTTATCACTGATCTTTCCCTCAAAGCGGGATTTCTGCGCATGAGTCGGGACCGCAGTCGGATACGTTCCGCCAAAACATGCCGTGCAAAAACCGGTGTCTTTCCCGGTCAAAAGGCAGACATGTTCCATGCTTAGATAGCCTAAAGAATCCACTCCGATCATCTGGGCAATCTCCTCCACGCTGTGTTGGCAGGCGATCAGTCCTGAAGTGTCATCAATATCCGTGCCATAATAGCATGGTGCTACAAAAGGCGGTGCGCTGACCCGCATGTGGATCTCTTTCGCTCCGGCAGCACGCAGCAAATCGACAATATGGCGGCACGTGGTGCCACGCACAATGGAGTCGTCAATCAGAACGATTCGCTTCCCCTTGACGACCTCGCGGATGGGATTCAGCTTAATGCTGACACCTGCCTCTCGTAAGGCCTGCCCGGGAGAAATAAACGTTCTTCCGATGTATTTGTTTTTGGTAAATCCAATGCCGTAAGGAATGCCGGACTGTTTTGCATAGCCCAGAGCCGCCTCCAGGCCGGAGTCCGGAACACCCACAACCAAATCCGCTTCCACCGGATGCTCCATAGCCAGAAATGCACCTGCCTGTTGGCGTGCCAAGCTGACACTGGCGCCATCAATCACAGAATCCGGACGGGCAAAGTAAATATACTCAAATACGCAAAACCGTTTGGGCGCTTTTCCGCAATGCGTCGTATCAAAACGTATTTCCCCGTTCTCTACAATTGCCATTTCACCGGGCATCAAGTCCCGAATGAAATTTGCATGCACCGCATCCAAAGCCGAGGACTCCGATGCAAATACAATGCCGCCGTCCTCTGTCTCTCCGTAGCACAGCGGGCGAAATCCGTGGGGATCCCGCACAGCAATCAGTTTGGCCGGAGAGGAGATCACAAGCGAATAGGCACCCTGAATCCGCTCCATAGTTGCCGAAATAGCGGCTTCGATGGAGCCGGTCCGCAAACGCTCCTGCACGATCAGATATGCAATGACCTCCGAATCGGTGGTCGTGTGGAAAATAGCGCCGTTCTCCTCCAGAGTCTGCCGCAGATCATAGGAATTTGTCAGGTTGCCGTTATGTGCCAATGCCATGCGGCCCTTGTTGTGGTTTACCACAATAGGCTGAATGTTTTGGGTGCTGTCTGCGCCGGTAGTCGCATAGCGAACATGGCCCACAGCAATTGTACCGCAGCCCAGTTCCTGCAGACTTTGCTCGGAGATGGCTTCACTGACCAGTCCCAATCCCTTCTTTACAGAAAAGACACCATCGTCATTGACAACAATACCGGTACTTTCCTGTCCCCGATGCTGCAGGGCATACAGGCCGTAATACACCATACGGCCCAACTCTTGGCGTTTGGGCGAATAGATGCCGAAAACGCCGCACTCCTCATGGATCTGCTGTTCCATCATTGTTAGCCTTTCAACCGGCCCATGATCTCGGTGTAGGCTTCTTCCACACCGCCAAGATCCCGGCGGAAGCGATCCTTATCCAGCTTCTTGCCGGTCTCGCTGTCCCACAGGCGGCAGGTGTCGGGGCTGATTTCGTCCGCCAGAATGATGGTGCCATCTGCCAGACGACCAAACTCGATCTTGAAATCCACCAGAGTCACACCGCGCTGCTTCCAAAAATCCTTCAGGACCTCGTTGACTTTCAGGGCATAATCGGTAATTTGATTCATTTCTGCCTCTGTAACTAATTTCAAAGCAAGCGCATGAGAGGGAGCCAACAGAGGATCGCCCAATGCATCGTTTTTATAAGAGAACTCCACCGTGGGCTGTTCAAAAACGATGCCCTCTTCCACACCGTAGTTCTTTGCAAAAGAACCGGCGGAAATATTACGAATGATGACCTCCAAAGGTACAATGGTTACACGACGAACCAGGGTCTCACGCTCACTCAATTCTTTTACAAAGTGGGTGGGGACACCTTTTGTCTCCAGAATCTGCATCAGGAAGTTGCTCATCTGGTTGTTGATGACACCCTTGCCTGCAATGGTACCCTTTTTCAGGCCATTGAACGCAGTCGCATCGTCTTTGTAATCTACGATCAACAAGGACGGATCGTCTGTCTCATACACTTTTTTGGCCTTGCCCTCATACATTTGCGCTTTCTTTTCCATGTTTGCCGTTCCTCTCTTATTTTCCGCTGTCGCCGTAGTTGGTCAGTACACGAGCGGACGGGTCATTGACGTTGCAGCCTTCCCAGTTCTTGTTCGGCATCCAGAAATCCACAACCATTTCGGCCTGTCCGGGATAATACTTCTCAAAAATCTCGCGATACAGCAAAGATTCCTTGGTAAATGGAGTTGCATAGGTATACTTTGCAGCCTTTTCCTGCCATTCAGCGTCACTGTAACAGCACTCGGCATAGGCTTTCAAATCGTCCACCATAGAGTGTCCGACGGCATCGGAGAAGGCAGCCTTCTCACGCCACAAGATTTCCTCGGGAAGGATGTTATCCCCTTCAAAAGCATGGCGCAGCAAATACTTGCCCTTTCCATACTTGTTCAGCTTCTTTTCTGGGTCGATCTCCATAACATACTGCACAAAGTCCAGATCGCCAAACGGCACACGTGCCTCCAGAGAGTTGACGGAAATGCATCGGTCAGCACGGAGCACATCGTACATATGCAGTTCCCGGATACGCTTCTCCGCCTCTGCCTGGAACTCAGCCGCAGAGGGCGCAAAATCCGTATATTTATAGCCGAACAGCTCATCAGAAATCTCACCGGTCAGCAGCACACGAATATCGGTATGCTCATGGATATACTTGCAGCAAAGATACATACCCATGCTGGCACGGATGGTGGTGATGTCGTAAGTACCCAGCAGGTGGATGACATGCTCCAAGCTGTCCAGCACCTCTTCCTTGGTCATGATGACCTCGGTATGGTCACTGCCGATGTAATCGGCCACCTGCTTTGCATACTTCAAATCGATCGCATCAATATCCATGCCAATGGCAAAGGTACGAATCGGCTTATCGCTCTTGCTGGCTGCGATGGCGCAGACCAGCGAAGAATCCAAACCACCGGAAAGCAGGAAGCCAACCTTGGCATCAGCCACCAAACGCTTTTCCACACCGGCTACCAGCTTGTCATGGATGTTTTTGCAAACGGTTTCCAAGTCATTATCACATATCTTTTCCGCTTTTGCAATATCCCGATAGCAAACAAACTTGCCATTTTTGTAATAATGTCCCGGAGGGAACGGCATAACCTGTTTCACCAACTTCACCAGGTTCTTGGCTTCGCTGGCAAATACAATGGTACCGCTTTTGTCATAGCCGTAGTAGAGGGGGCGAATGCCGATCGGGTCACGGGCGGCAACATACTCTTTCGTTTCTCCGTCAAAGAGGATCATAGCATATTCGGCATCCAACATGCCGAACATCTCGGTTCCATACTCCCGGTATAGAGGCAGCAGGATCTCGCAATCACTGCCGCTGCGGAAGGGATAACCCTTAGCCTGCAGTTCCGCCTTCATCTTTTCAAAGCCGTAGATCTCACCATTGCAGACCACATAGCTGCCGTTCAGCTCAAAGGGCTGCATACCCTCTGGGTGCAGGCCCATGATAGAAAGGCGGTGGAATCCCAACAGGCCATCACCGGTATCCACGATCCGGCTGTCATCCGGTCCGCGGGAAACGGTTTCCTGAAAGCCTTCTGCAAATGACTCATAAGCGGCTTCGCTGCCGCAGTAACCCATAATCGAGCACATAAGCTCCCTCCATTTTTGTTCTTAGCGCACGCTGAACATCAAATCTCCGTATACGGGATAGGGCCAGCACTTCTTTGCAGTCAGCGTCTCGGCCTCATCGGTTGCAGCGCGCAGTTCTGCCATCTTAGGCAGAATCTTATCGCGAATGGTGCAGGCGCTGTCTGTCACATCACTCAGAGTGTGCAGACGAACCACTTCTGCCTCCAATGCTTCGGTTTTTGCATCAATAATGTCCACCAGAGCAGACAGTTTTTCAATCTTCTTAGCCTCATAGCCGCAGGAAACAGCAGGTGCAACAGCCTTCTTTGCCGCTGCGACAGAGGAGATCTCTGCAATGTAAGATTCGATTGCAGGGAGGATGTCCGCCTTTTCCATGCTGATCATGGTGTTGGCCTCGATCAGTACAGTCTTGCAATAAGTCTCCATCTGGATCTCATAGCGAGAGCGCAGCTCTGTCTCGGAATACACCTTCTGGCCCACCAGCATCTTCACATTCTTCTCATCCAGCAGAGCGGGCATACAGTCGGGGGTAGTACGCAGATTGCTCAGGCCGCGCTTTTCGGCCTCCACCAGCCAATCATCGTTGTAGCCGTTGCCGTTGAAAATAATACGATTGTGCTCACGAATGGTGTTGCGGATCAGATCATGCAGCGCAGTGGTGAAATCCTCCACGCCTTCCAACTGATCAGCAAACTCCTTCAGCACTTCAGCCACAGCGGCGTTCAGCATAATATTCACGCAGGAAATGGAACTGGAAGAACCCAGCATACGGAACTCAAACTTGTTGCCGGTAAAGGCAAAGGGAGAGGTACGGTTGCGGTCCGTAGTATCGCGGGTGAAGCGAGGCAGGGAATGAACACCCAGCTTCATAACGGTCTTTTCTGCGGCGTTGTAGGGAACGTCTTTCTCGATGGCCTCCAGAACGGCTGCCAGCTCATCGCCCAGGAACATAGATACCACAGCCGGAGGTGCCTCGTTGGCGCCCAGGCGGTGGTCGTTACCTGCAGTTGCCACAGAAGCGCGCAACAGATCCTGATATTCGTCCACAGCCTTGATAACAGCTACCAGGAACAGCAGGAACTGTGCATTCTCATAGGGCGTTGCACCGGGGGACAGCAGGTTCACACCGGTGTCAGTAGCAATAGACCAGTTGTTATGCTTACCGGAGCCATTCACGCCGGCAAAGGGTTTTTCATGCAGCAGGCACACCAGATCGTGTTTGGCTGCCACGCGCTGCATAATTTCCATGGTCAGCTGGTTGTGGTCGGCTGCCACGTTGGTGGTGCTGTAAATGGGAGCCAGCTCATGCTGTGCGGGAGCAACCTCATTGTGCTCGGTCTTGGCCAGAATGCCGACCTTCCACAGTTCCTCGTTCAGTTCCTCCATGAAGGCTGCCACGCGGGGCTTGATCACGCCGAAGTAATGATCGTCCAACTCCTGGCCCTTGGGAGGCTTAGCGCCAAACAGCGTTCTGCCGGTAAAGATCAGGTCGGGACGCTTCAGGAACATATCCTTATCAATCAGGAAATACTCCTGCTCGGGGCCGACAGAGGTCGTTACACGCTTGACATCTTCGTTGCCAAACAGCTTCAGCACACGCAGAGCCTGCTTGTTGATGGCCTCCATGCTGCGCAGCAGAGGAGTCTTCTTATCCAGAGCCTCACCGCCATAAGAGCAGAATGCCGTGGGAATGCACAACGTCTTGCCCTTAATGAAAGCATAGCTGGTGGGGTCCCATGCCGTATAACCACGTGCCTCAAAGGTGGAACGCAGGCCGCCGGTGGGGAAGCTGGATGCATCCGGCTCGCCTTGAATCAGCTCTTTGCCGGAGAACTCCATGATCACGCCGCCATCAGGAGAAGGACCGATAAAGCTATCGTGCTTCTCAGCGGTAACACCGGTCATCGGCTGGAACCAGTGGGTGAAATGGGTCGCACCCTTCTCAACTGCCCAGTCGCGCATAGCTGCTGCCACTGCATTTGCCACAGACAGATCCAGATGCTTGCCGCCTTGGGTCGTCTGCTTCAAAGAATCATAAATGCCGGAGGAGAGTCCGGCCTTCATCACACGGTCATCAAACACCATGCTTCCAAAATATTCAGGTACTGTTGCCATAACCATTTCACCCTTTCATTTCAATAAAAAAGAAGACACCAACGCACAGAGAGTCATTCTCTCTGAGACGTCGGTGTCTCAATATCGAGACTATACCCCAGAAGTAACCAAGCGTCAATCGTGATTTTCACCAAATTCTTTTGCAGTTCGACCATTGACAAGTCAGTGTATTTCGATATACTCATACTGTAAGAACAAAGGTGTTCATTCGGAAAGGAATCTGCCGATAGCCGGATGGCACTTTTTATTTTTATATGTGTTGTGTGATCACCCGGCGTATCAGGAACCGCCTTTGGTTATTTGTCGAAATTACCATGAAGTATCTGGTGAAAACGGAGGAAAAAGTCATGAACTATACTGCTAAAGAAGTGATGCAATATGTGCAGGAGGAGAACATTAAATTTATCCGCCTTGCTTTTTGTGACATTTTTGGCCGCCAGAAAAATATTGCTATCATGCCCAGCGAGTTGTCCCGTGCCTTTGCACACGGCATTGCCATCGATGCTTCCGCCATTCGTGGCTTCGGTGGTGAAGTGCGTTCTGATTTGTTCCTGCGCCCTGACCCGTCTACCCTGTCTTACCTCCCCTGGCGGCCGGAAAGCGGCGGTGTGGTGCGCATGTTCTGCAGCATTTCCTACCCCGATGGAACCCCGTTCCATGCTGACAGCCGCCAGATTTTGAAGGATGCGGTTGCTGCCGCAGAGGCTCGCGGTGTTTCCTTTGAATTCGGAGCCGAGATGGAGTTCTATCTCTTCCAACTTGATGAAAACGGCCACACCAGCAAAGTTCCTTTTGACTATGCAGGATATATGGATATTGCGCCGGAGGACAAAGGCGAAAATGTCCGTCGTGAGATCTGCCTGACATTGGAGCAGATGGGGATCCAGCCGGAGTCCTCCCACCACGAGGAAGGCCCCGGTCAGAACGAAATCGACTTCCGTTATTCCGATCCTCTCTCCGCCGCCGACAATGCAGTGACCTTCCATTCAGTTGTGCAGGCGATCGCCGCCCGAAATGGTCTGGCAGCCGACTTTACGCCTAAGCCCCTGCCCAATGAAGCAGGCAACGGTCTGCATATCAATTTTTCTGTCAGATCCAAGGATGGCAGGGATCTGCTCTCTCAGGTCATTGCCGGCATCATGGCTCATATTCAGGAGATGACCGTTTTCCTGAATTCCACCGAAAACTCTTACGCAAGACTGGGTGGCAACAAGGCCCCCAAATATATTTCTTGGTCTCATGAGAACCGTTCCCAGCTGATTCGTGTTCCTGCGACACCCAATGGAGCAAGCCGCGCAGAGCTGCGCTCTGCCGATCCCATGGCAAATCCCTACCTGGCTTTTGCGCTGCTGATTTATGCCGGCCTGGACGGAATTGAGAAGCAGCTCACTCTGCCCGAAGCCGCAGACATCAATCTGTATACCGCTCCAGAGGATATCTTGTGCAAATTCCAGAAGCTTCCCGCCTCTTTGCGGGAGGCAACAGGTATCGCAAAGGAGAGCGCCTTTGTAAAGCAGCATCTGTCCGAATCCGTCATCACCGCTTATTGCGGCTAATCGCTCCGATCCAAATTTAACGAAGGGAGTTTAGGACATGGTCTTCCGGGAACACACGTATAGTGTTTTAATTGTTTCCGCCTCCGAAAAATTTAATAGCATGATCATGTCTCTGCTCCCCATGTCGGAGTATTGGCCGGTAAATACCGTCCACAACGTTGCCGAGGCACGCCGCATGCTTTTATCCCGTTCATATGATCTGGTTATTATCAACGCCCCCCTGCCGGACGATTTTGGCACACGCCTTGCTATGGATATTTGCAGCGACAGTAACGCCGGTGTCATGCTGTTTGTAAAAAGTGACGCATTTGAAGATATCTACAACAAAGTGTTGGAATACGGCGTTGTGGCCATTCCCAAGCCCACTTCCACCGTCATCGTCTCGCAGACGCTTCGCACCATGTGCGCCACCTGTGAGCGTTTGCGGCGCATGAAAACGAAGCAGGTATCTGTGGAGAAAAAAATTGAAGAGATCCGCCTCATCAATCATGCGAAATGGCTTCTGATCGAGTGTTTGAGTATGACAGAGCCCGATGCGCATCGCTACATTGAAAAACAGGCAATGGATCTCCGTATTTCCAAGCAGGAAGCTGCTGAAAATATCATTAAAGCCTACCAATAATCCCCATCTTTTTATTGACATTTTTCGCTGTGCGTGCTATTCTTCTCATGTTGAACAAAGCGGTTCGTTTAGGGGTTCGTGCCTCTAAACGAACTTCTTCTTTTTTTGTTTTTTTACAGGAGGCGCAATGACATGACAAAGTATATTTTTGTAACCGGCGGTGTAGTATCCGGTCTGGGAAAGGGCATCACAGCAGCCTCTTTGGGACGTCTGTTAAAATCCCGCGGATTAAAGGTGGCCGCGCAGAAGCTGGATCCCTATATCAACATCGACCCCGGCACCATGAGTCCCTCTCAGCACGGTGAAGTTTACGTCACCGAGGCCGGAGCCGAAACGGCTCTGGATTTGGGCCACCACGAACGTTTTATTGATGAGGATCTAAACAAATACTCCAACCTTACCACCGGTAAGGTGTATTCCAATGTGCTCTCCAAAGAACGCCGTGGCGAGTATCTGGGCCGAACCGTGCAGACCATTCCCCACATTACCGATGAGATCAAGCGCTTCATTTACAACGTGGGTAAAAAGACGGACGCCGATGTGGTCATCACGGAGATCGGCGGCACCATCGGCGACATCGAGAGCCAGCCGTTTCTGGAAGCAATTCGTCAGGTGGGCCATGAGGTCGGTTCCGACAACTCCCTTTACATCCATGTGACGTTGGTTCCCTATCTGAAAGCCTCCGGCGAACATAAGTCCAAGCCCACGCAGCACTCCGTAAAAGAACTGCAGGGCATGGGCATTACCCCCGACATCATTGTGCTGCGCTGTGACGAGCCTATCACAGACGAAAGCATTTTTGAGAAGATCTCTCATTTCTGCAATGTAAAGCCCGATTGCGTCATTGAAAACCTGACGCTGCCCATTCTCTACGAAGCACCCCTGTATTTGGAGCAGGCCAATCTGTCCGGCATTGTCTGCCGGGAACTGCACATTGACGCTCCCGCTCCCGAGCTGACAGACTGGCAGCAGATGGTAGATCGTGTCCGTAACGCCGAAAAGTCCGTCAAGATTGGTCTGGTGGGCAAATACGTGCAGTTGCATGACGCCTATCTCTCCGTAGCGGAAGCTTTGCGTCATGCCGGCTATCAGTTGAATGCCAAGGTGGACATTACTTGGATTGACTCTGCCGAAATCACTGCGGAAAACTACAAAGAGGTTTTGTCCGGTCTGGATGGCATCATTGTCCCCGGTGGCTTTGGTGACCGCGGCATCGAGGGTATGGTCCTCTCTGCCCAGTACGCAAGAGAGCAACATGTTCCCTATTTTGGCATCTGTCTGGGTATGCAAATCGCTGTTATCGAGTACGCTCGCAATGTGTTGGGCTATTCCGACGCCAACTCCGGCGAATTTTCTTCCACAAGTATGCATAAAGTGATTGACTTTATGCCCGGACAGAGCGATGATATTGATAAAGGTGGTACGCTGCGTTTGGGCGCATATCCCTGCCACATTCTCCCTGGTTCCACTATGGAACGCTGCTATGGCTCCGACGTAATTTCCGAACGTCATCGCCATCGCTACGAGTTTAACAACGACTATCGCCAGCAGATGGTAGACGCAGGTCTAACGCTCAGTGGTCTGTCTCCCGATGGTCGATTGGTAGAAACCGTGGAGTTGACAGATCGCCCCTTCCACGTGGGTGTGCAATACCATCCCGAGTTTAAGTCTCGGCCTAACAAGCCCCATCCTCTATTCGTGGGCTTTATCGCCGCGTCTCTCTGCAAATAACAGGTAATTACGCAGAAGCACCGCGCAGTTTGGAAAGGAACTTCACTTATGTCTAATTGTGCTATTGTAGGTATCAACTGGGGTGATGAGGGCAAAGGCCGTATGGTCGATTTGCTGACCCAGAGTTATGATGTAGTCGTTCGCTATCAGGGCGGTGGCAATGCCGGCCATACTGTCGTGAATGAAAAGGGCAAGTTTGCCCTCCACCTATTGCCTTCCGGCATTTTCCGTGACGGTGTCGTGAATGTTTTGGGCAACGGCGTTGCGCTGGACTGCGAAAACCTGTGGATCGAGATAGAAGATATCCGCAGCAAAGGTGTTTCCATCACTCCCGAAAATCTGAAGATCAGCGATCGTGCTTCTCTGCTTTTGCCCTGGCATCGTGATCTGGATGCCTTGGAAGAGGCTCGCCTAAAGGACAAGAAGTATGGTTCTACCAAGCAGGGAATCGCCCCTTTCTATTCTGACAAGTATCAGAAAAAAACCATTATGGCCGGTGAACTGCTTTATCCCGAGCGGATGCAGGCACATCTGGCCGATATTTTGGAATGGAAAAATCTGATTCTGAACCGTGTGTACGGTGCTGAGCCTTACACCATGGACCAGATCATGGCATGGTTGAACGACTTTGGTGAGAAGATCAAGCCTTTCATTTGCGACACCGGCGCATTCCTGCGCAATGCGCAATCCGAGGGAAAAAGCATCCTTTTTGAAGCTCAATTAGGTTCATTGCGTGATTTGGACTATGGCATCTATCCCATGACCACCTCCTCCAATGCCATCGCCGCTTACGCTCCTGTAGGCTCCGGTCTCCCCAGTGCTCCGATGGATCAGGTGATCGGTGTGGTCAAGGCCTATTCCTCCTGCGTAGGCGAAGGCCCCTTCACCTGCGA
Source organism: Oscillibacter sp. (assembly GCA_024404295.1). Lineage (GTDB taxonomy): Bacteria > Bacillota > Clostridia > Oscillospirales > Oscillospiraceae > Oscillibacter. The sequence goes on along the minus strand of JAKSQE010000006.1, from coordinate 2,194 downwards.
ATGGTTTGGCGAAGAGGCTGAGAAACTGCGCGAAGCCGGCGGCGAATACGGTGCTAAAACCGGTCGTCCCCGCCGTGTAGGTCCCATCGACATTGTGGCTACTCGCTACGGCGTCCAGTGCCAGGGTGCTACCGACATTGCGCTGACCAAGCTGGATGTGCTCAGTTATCTGGACGAAATTCCCATCTGCGCACACTACACGCTGGACGGAAAGCAGACTGAAGATTTCCCCTTCCCTGCCGTTCTGGGCGATGCACAACCCGTGTGGGAGACCATGCCTGGTTGGAAGTGCGACATCTCCGGCATTCGTAAGTGGGAGGATCTGCCTGTGGCCGCTCGCAACTATGTGGAATATGTTGAGCAGCAAATCGGCTGCCACATCACCTATGTGTCTGTGGGTCCCGAGCGCGACTCCATCATTTTGCGCTGAAACAATAAGTTCGCAAGAGGGGACATCTGTCTCCTCTTGCTCCGTCTTTTATTAAACGAGGAAAGGTTGACCTTACTATGTCTAAAGAAGTTTACGAGTCCCCGTTGTCTTCCCGCTACGCCTCTAAGTATATGCTGCATCTGTTTTCTGCGGATATGCGGATTCAGACCTGGCGCCGTCTTTGGGTGGCTCTGGCCCGTGCCGAGCACAAATTGGGCCTGCCTGTCACCGCTGAACAGGTTACCGAGTTAGAAGCGCATATCACCGACATTGACTACGAGATGGCTGCTGCACGGGAAAAGGAAGTCCGCCATGATGTCATGGCCCATGTTTATACTTATGGTAAAGTGGCTCCCTCTGCCGCAGGCATCATCCATCTGGGCGCCACTTCCTGCTATGTCACCGACAACGCCGACCTCATTATTTACCGTGACGGCCTGCGCTATTTGCGAGGTGAACTGGTGGCCGTTCTGGCAAACCTCTCTAAATTTGCCGCACAGTATAAGGCCATGCCCACTCTGGGTTACACGCACTATCAGCCGGCTCAGTTGGTCACGGTGGGCAAACGCGCCACTCTCTGGATGCAGGACTTCCTCAGCGATCTGGAGGACTTGGATTATGTCATTGACAGCATGAAGTTTCTTGGCTGCCGTGGCACAACCGGTACAGAAGCCAGCTTTGTGGATCTGTTTGAAGGCGATGGTGCTAAAATCGACGAGATGAATCGCCTGATTTCCGCAGAGTTTGACTTTGACAAGTGCTTCCCTGTTTGCGGCCAGACCTATCCCCGCAAAGTAGACAGCCGCATTTTGAACGTTCTCAGCTCTATCGCCCAGAGTTGCTACCGCATGGCAAACGATATTCGTCTGCTGCAGCATGACCGTCAGGTGGAAGAACCCTTTGAAAAGAACCAGATCGGTTCCTCCGCCATGGCATACAAGCGCAATCCCATGCGCTCCGAACGCATTTGCTCCCTGAGCCGTTACTTGATGGCCGATGCTATGAACGCTCCCATGACTGCATCTGTCCAGTGGCTTGAGCGGACTTTGGATGACTCCGCCAACCGCCGCATCTCCATGCCCGAGGGATTCCTGTGTGCCGATGCGATTTTGCGTCTGGCGCAGAATGTTACCGACGGCCTCCATGTCAATGAGAAAGTCGTGGAACACACCTGCCGTGAGTACCTCCCCTTCATTGCCACGGAAAATCTGATGATGGAGGGTGTGAAGCGTGGCGGTAACCGTCAGGAACTGCATGAGATCATCCGTACCTGTTCCATGGAAGCTACCGCTCGTATGAAAGAAGGCCTGGACTGCAACCTGCTGTCCCTGCTCTCTGCGCAAAGCGCTTTCGGCATGACGGAAGCAGAAAGGGAAGCCGTGCTGGATCCGAAGCTGTATATCGGTCGGTGTCCGGAACAGGTGGATGCTTTCCTCGCCCAAGTCGAACCGCTGCTTGCAGAGGCCAGCCGGGAGACGGTAGAAATTAATCTGTAAATTCATAAAGGACGCACTGCTAAGCAGTGCGTCTCCTTTTATAATGATAAAAACAACAGCGTGAATCCTCAGATTCACGCCGTTGTTGTATTCTTTTCTTAATATGCAACGCCCCAGTAAATATCGGTAGTACACTTTTCACCGCAGACGGGGCAAACGCCCTCGGTACCACTCTGTGCCAAAGGCATACAGCGGGAGGAAACACCGGCCTTCTCCTTCATAGACAGCTCACACTCCAGCTTACCGCACCACTTGGTACGTGCGAAGC
>JAKSQE010000059.1 GCA_024404295.1 Oscillibacter sp. | reverse complement strand
CTCCCGCATCGACCAGAATGTAAGCTATCAGATCTACGGCATCTCCAGCCGCGTGGAGGAAATTCTGAAACAGCAGAACAACCTGACCGCCGAATACGGCTCCACCCACCTGTCCACCGACTGTGCCAAAAACACCGCCTCCTTTGAGGTCTGGGCCGTGCCGAGGACCTATGTGGAGGGGATGCGTGTCACCTTCACCGCAGACAACGGCCACGGCATCACCGAGGCGGAAGGTGCTCTTCTGGAAGGTCAGAAGTTCCAAGCCGAGATCATCTCCGACCTGTCCGATCTTATCTCGTTGTCCGTGGTATTTGAATCCCCGGATGGCGTTCGTCAGACCCAGCGGCTGGACGTCTACTATGACCTGTTCAGCGAAACAATGCCCTCCGGCGATGTGGAGGACAGCTTCATGTACAGGAAGCTGTCCAAGGGCGGAACCGTCACCATCAGCGACGAGCCGGACCGATACGTCTATCTCTCGCCGGACAGTACCCAGCACTTTGATCTGGTGGCGGATCTGCGGGTCGGCCTGTTCAAGAATCAAACGCTGGTGGCCTGGGCTGAGCCCTGTGACGTCCCTTCCAGCTATATCGGTTTTGACGATCACCGTTTCTTCGCCCTCCCCACCTTGGAAATCCCCATGGCTCCCGGCGAGGAACTGCGCTGCGCTGCCATTGTAACCGACATTTATGGTCGGGAGAGCATCTTCCCCGGCATGGTGTATGTGGTCAATGAGGAGCGGAACGAGTTGATGTGGGCAGAGGATCAGTTCTGGGACACCGATCCTGCCAACTGGCATTACGAATAACGAAAAAAGAACGCCCGCAGGCGTTCTTTTTTCGTTTAATCCAGTTCCATTTGACCGGTATAAAGCTGATAGTACCGTCCCTTCTGGGCCAGCAGTTCGTCGTGGTCGCCACGCTCGATGATCTCGCCCTGCTCCAAAACCATAATGGCTTTGGCATTGCGAACGGTGGACAGGCGGTGGGCGATGACGAACACCGTGCGATCCGCCATCAGGCGATCCATGCCCCGCTCGATGATCTTCTCGGTACGGGTATCGATGGAGCTGGTGGCTTCATCCAAAATCAGCACAGGCGGGTTGGCGCAAGCAGCTCTGGAGATGTTCAGCAGCTGCCGCTCGCCCTGGCTCAGATTGCCGCCATCACCGCTCAGTTCTGTGTCGTATCCCTGAGGCAGGTGGCGAATGAAGGTATCCGCGCCGGCCAACTTGGCGGCTGCTACCACTTCCTCGTCCGTTGCATCCGGACGACCATAGCGGATGTTGTCCGCTACTGTGCCGGTGAACAGGTGGGTATCCTGCAGCACCACACCCAGAGAGCGGCGCAGAGAGTCCTTTTGGATATCCCGCACGTCGATGCCGTCATAGGTGATCGTACCGCTCTGGATCTCATAAAACCGGTTGATCAGGTTGGTAATCGTGGTCTTTCCTGCGCCGGTAGAGCCAACAAAGGCGATTTTCTGACCGGGCTTTGCAAACAGGGAGATGTTGTGCAGCACCGTCTGATCGGGATCGTAGCCAAACACCACATCGTGGAAGCGGACATCACCTCGCAGCGGCACCAGAATCCCATCTTCCTTCTTCCACGCCCAATGCCCAGTGCGTTCCTCCGACTCCACCAGAATATCGCCCTGCTGGCGAACGCGCACCAGTGTCACCTTGCCATCGTCTGTCTCCGGCTCCGTCTCCATCACTTCAAAAATGCGCTCTGCGCCGGCTACGGCGGAAAGCAGGGTATTCATCTGCTGAGAGATCTGGGTAATGGGTTGACTCACCTGGCGGGAATACTGCAAAAATGCCGCCAGATCGCCCAAGCCAAACGACCCGGTGCCAATGGCCAGCACAGCGCCGATGCAGCAAGTCAAAGCGTAGTTAATATAGCCCAGGTTGCCCATGGCAGGCATCATAGCGCCCGCATTGGAATGCGCCTGTGTAGCGGCATCGCGGTAGGTAATATTGCGTTCGTCAAAGCCGATTTTTGCTTCCTTCTCGTGGTTGAAGACTTTGATAACTTTCTGACCCTCGATCATTTCCTCGATATAGCCATTTACCGCACCGACCGCCTTTTGTTGGGCAGCAAAATACTTGCGGCTACGTCCGCCAATGGTCTTGACTACCTTGAACATCACCACCAGCATGCCGAACGTGACAAGGCTCAGCCGCACGCTCAACACCAACATCATCATGATGGTACCAAGGAAATTCAGGGTGCAGGAGATCAAACTGCCAAAGCTGTTGTTCAGCGCTTCGGAAACCGTTTCAATATCGTTGGTATAACGACTCATCAGTTCGCCATGGGTGTGCGTATCGAAGAATCGCAGGGGTAAGGTCTGCATTTTATCAAACAGATCCTGGCGAATTTTCGCCACGGTATTTTGCGAAACGTGAACCATAATACGGGCATAGCCGAAGGAGCAGATAGCTCCTGTGACATACACCGCTGTCATAATACACAGCATTTTAGCAAGGCCCTTGAAATCGCCGGGAACAATATAATCGTCGATCAAAGGTTTCAGCAAATAGGAGCCTGCAACCGTGCAGACGGAGCTGAGCACCAACAGGATCACCACCAAAACCAATAAGGCTTTGTAGCGAGCCAGGTATCGCATCAGTTTTCCCAGCGTACCTTTCAGATCTTTCGGCTTCTGAAATCCGCCTCGACCGCCGGGGCCATGGCCTCTGCCGCCTCGCATAGGGGGTGCATTTCGTTTTTCAGCCATCAATGCTCACCCCTTCCTGCTGAGATTCATAGACTTCGCGGTAAATATCGCAAGTCTCCATCAATGTTTCATGGTTGCCCTGTGCCACCACAGCACCATCATCCATCACGAGAATCATATCAGCGTCCATGACAGTATTCACACGCTGGGCAATGATGATCTTGGTCGTGTTGGGCATGGAATCTCGAAACGCTTGACGGATTTTTGCATCTGTTGCAGTATCCACAGCACTGGTGGAATCGTCCAGGATCAGCACTTTTGGCTGCTTCAAAATGGCACGGGCAATACACAACCGCTGCTTCTGACCGCCGGACACATTGACACCGCCCTGTCCCAGATCCGTATCCAGACCTTCCGGCATGCGCTGCAGGAATTCATCGGCACAGGCTGCACGGCAAGCCTCCATCAACTGCTCCTCCGTGGCATCGGGGTTGCCCCATTTCAAGTTCTCGCGAATGGAGCCGGAGAACAGTGTGTTCTTTTGCAGCACCACAGACACCGCATCTCGCAAATGCTCCATGGTATACTCCTGCACCGGTCGGCCGCCTACTTTCATAACGCCTTGCTGTGCTTCGTACAGTCTGGGGATCAGAGACACCAACGTGGTCTTACCGCTGCCGGTACCGCCCAGAATTCCCACGGTGGTGCCGGAGGGAATGTGCAGGTCGATATCTGTCAGATTCCACTCCTGACTGTTCTCATTGTACTTAAAGAATACGTGTTCAAAATCAATGGAACCGTCCTGCACGGTTGCATCGGTTGCCGCAGTTTCATCCTGAATGGCAGGCACCTCGTCCAGCACCTCGATAATACGCTTACCGCAGGCAATGGACCGGGTCAGCATCATGAAAACCATCGAGACCATCATCAGGCTCATCATAATCTGCATGATATAGGTGAAGTAGGTCATCAGCTTACCGGTATCCATCGTGCCGGCATGGACCATGTGACCGCCGAACCACATAACGGCAATAATCGTACCGTAGACGATCAGCATCATCAGCGGCATATTGATGACCACCGTACCAAAAGCCTGCTGAGAGGTGCGCTTCAAGTCCTGATTGCGCCGGGCAAATTTCTCCCGCTCATTCTCCTGCCGGACAAAGGACTTGACCACACGGATGCCGGTCAGATTTTCCTGCACTACCAAGTTCAGTGCATCCGTTTTTTCCTGTAAAGAGCGGAACATGGGGCCGACCTTCATCAAGATCACGCACACCAGAATGGCAAGTAGCGGCAAGGACACCAGAAACACGTTGCTCAGGGCCAGACTGATTCGAATAGACAACACCAATGCGCTGATCAACATGACCGGAGCACGAACAAAGATCCGCATGCCCATCATCAAAGTCATCTGCATGGTATTCACATCACTGGTCAAACGAGTCACCAGAGATGCTGTAGAGAACTTTTCAATATTTGAGAACGCAAAGTCCTGAATGTGGTCATATTCCGCCTTTCTCAAATTTGCGCCAAATCCCTGTCCGGCCCGGGCAGAAAGCGCTGCCGCTCCCACGCCAAACACCAGAGAGATCATGGCCATGACCACCATGAAAAGTCCCTTCTTCACGATGAAATCCACATCACCGTATTTGATGCCGATATCCACGATATCGCTCATCACCAAGGGAATCAGTAGTTCAAAAATTGCCTCCATGGCAGAGCAGGCAATGCCAATCACGATCAAAGTGCGGTACTGCTTTGCGTAGGGCCATAGTTTTTTTAGCATATCGTTCGATCCTCCTCCAGATTCTGAATGACACGGCCCAACAGCGTCAGCAACATAGTCCGTTCCTCCGGGCTAAATCCCTGCACGGCAACCTGTTCCGTTTCCAGAAATGCTTTCCGCAGATGTTCCAGTTTCTCATGACCTCGATCTGTCATGGTAATCAGCCGTTGGCGCGCATCCGTCTCGCTTACGGTGCGCTTCACCAGTCCCTTTTCCACCATGCGATCTAAAATACCGTTGGCGGTAGAGGGTTTCACTTTCAAGTACTCCGTCACAGCACCTTGCGTCGCCCGCCCGTTCTCACCATGATGATATAGATACAGCAACACATGGGTCTGTGCAGGGGTTCCGTCACAACCCGTCAATCGTGCGTCCATGCGCTCTTTCATCAAGTGACCGCAATGCCCCAAAATCGGGCCTAACACCTCAGGATGGTCCATCTTGTCCCCCCTCCTTATTTAGCACGCTAATATTTAGCTTGCTAAATATAACACATTCCCTTTTTTCTGTCAATCAGATAAACACATCTATTTTTTGAACGTTTTATGAATAAAATCCAATAATTTTGAACCTATTGTAAATAAATTGTGAAGGTTCGTTTGAATGTGTTGACTTTCCATTTTCCTTCCGCTATGCTGAATGCAACAAGAAAAGCTTGTTAACATGATACTCATTTCCCCTCTCTCTTCTCTGTATTATGTAAGGCGGCGGGTCACAGATCGTGGCCCGCCGCCCTACGTCGTTTTTTCCTGATTTTGTAAAATTGACGCACACCGTTTTATATGATATGGTATGCTATATCACTACACAAGACTGCGAGGTTTTTTCAATATGAAATTAAGAGAAGGCATCCCTTCTTCTTTGCTCCATATTCTGGCTATGGTGTTCATGCTGTGCGACCACCTGTGGGCCACCATGTTTCCGTGGTTGGGTTGGCTGACCTGTGTTGGCCGTGTCGCCTTCCCCATTTTTGCATTTATGATTGTGGAGGGATATTTCCACACCCATGATATTCGGCGCTACCTGCTGCGTCTGTTGGCCTTTGCGGTCATCTCCGAAATTCCTTTTAACCTGATCTACGGCAGTTCCGTCAGCTACATTGCTCATCAAAATGTTCTCTGGACGTTTCTGATTGGTCTGGTGCTGATCTTGCTCATTGAAAAGGTCCGCCAAAAGGAGAAGCTCTGGCTGACGATTCTTGTCTCCGCCCTTGCTGTGGTATTTGGTTGGCTCATCGGTATGATCACCGCTGTGGACTTCTATGGTTTCGGCGTGCTGATGGTACTGACTTTCTACTTTTTTCATGGTAAAAAGTGGTGGTGCTATGTGGGGCAATTTATCTGCATGTATTACATCAACGTGGAAATGATGGGTGGCCTTTGCTACATCTTCCATATTTTTGGTCACGAAGTCGAGTTGGTGCAACAGGGATTTGCTTTGCTGGCTCTGATTCCCATTTGGCTGTATCGTGGCAAACAAGGCTACCATGCCAAATGGTTCCAGTACTTCTGCTATGCATTCTATCCCGTCCATCTGCTGCTTTTGTGGCTGATCTGGCGTCAATTCTAACAAAAAAGGCTCGCCGGTGGCGAGCCTTTTCTTTTTTAGCGATTCAACAGCCAGATACCTAAATTTAGGTATGCCGCAAAGGTGACCCACAGCAAATACGGGATTTGCAAATATGCCGCCACGGGGTCGACTTTTCGGAAGGTCAATATCATTCGCAGAATCAGCCCCCACAATACCAACAACCAGAAAAACGCAAATCCATAACAGCCGAAATTGAAAAAAATAATACTCCAGAAAAAATTAAATGCCAACTGGATCAGAAATAGCAGTATCCCGCGGGAACGGGCCGTTGAGTTTGGAGTCTGAAATACTCTGGCAATCCCAATGCCCATCAGCGCAAACAGGATCGTCCAGACAATGGGAAATACCACTCCCGGCGGCGACAGCGGTGGTTTTTGTGCGGTAGCCTGATAGAGTTGTGTGGCGTTTCTTGTCAGAAATCCCGACAAAGCTCCCACAGCTTCGGTTACCAAGATCCAAAATGCGTACAACTTCCATGGAACGTTTTTCATCATTCATCACCCTATCTCAACGATATGTGGTGTCCCTAAAAAAATACATTGTCCTCTCGCAGTCAGATAGATTTTGTGATAAAATGGAGCGCATCATGATAGGAATAAAGGGGCTAATTACATGAATTCTAAGCGTGAAAAGGCTATGGCACTCTTTCAGGAAGGGTACAACTGCGCCCAGTCTGTTTTTGCCGCTTATGCGGAGGATTATGGGATCCCTACCCAGCAGGCTCTGCGTCTGGCCTCCTCTTTCGGCGGCGGCATCGGCCGTATGCGAGATACTTGTGGTGCCTTTTCAGGTGCGATTATGGTGATCGGACTGGAGACCGGTGCAATCGATGGTGCAGATACCGCAGGAAAGCAGCAAAACTATAAGGCGGTGCAGCAGTTGGCGGAACGATTTCGCGCACAAAACGGTTCCCTCCTCTGCCGTGACCTGTTAGGTTTATCTGCCGATGGTGATTATTCCGATCCCAAACCTGAGAGACGGACTGCAGATTACTACGCAAACCGTCCCTGTCTGGAACTGGTGGGCAACGCCTGCGACCTGTTGGATTCTTTTTTGAATATGCTGCATCAATAATCGGGAACCGGCAATCGCACCTCATCATTTGGCAGGTGCAACTGGCGGTTGCGGCAATTTCAAGGTTGGATTGGTGGTGTGTAACCTGTGAAAATGGTATGCTTTTCTCACAATCCACATCATAAAGGAGAACCATTATGATTTTATCTGATAAGATTATTTTGCTCAGGAAAGAACACGAGTTGTCTCAGGAGCAGTTTGCGGAACAACTCTCCGTCTCACGTCAGGCGGTATCGAAATGGGAGTCCGGTGCGTCTATCCCTGATCTGGACAAGATCATTAAGATAAGCCAACTCTT
>JAKSQE010000058.1 GCA_024404295.1 Oscillibacter sp. | reverse complement strand
AGCACACCATAACGCAGGAGCTCCGCAGGTCGCAGCGCAGGGAGCATAGAGAACACACGACGCTGCTCCGGAAAGCGCAGATGGGTCTGGAAGCCCACCAGATTATACACGCTGCCCTCGGCATTATCCCGGCGCAGTTGCACAACAGCATAGGGTTCTTTTCCGGTGCGGGGATCTTTCAATCCACGGGGCTTCAACGGGCCGTAGCACAGTGTATCGTGACCACGGCGTGCCATGACCTCTACCGGCATGCAACCCTCAAACACTTGGCTGTCCTCAAAGCCGTGAACCTCTGCCTGCTCTGCGGTAGTCAGCTCTTTCCAGAAAGCGTCATACTCTTCCTCGGTCATAGGGCAGTTTACATAATCAGCGGTTCCCTTGTCATATCGAGAGCCAAACCATGCCTGCTCCATGTCTACACTTTCGGCAGACACCAGCGGTGCTGCCGCGTCGTAGAAGTGCAGGTCGGTGTTCTCGCCCAACAGTCCCATCAAAGTGTCCGCCAAAGCATCGGAAGTCAGCGGGCCGGAAGCGATGACCACTTCGCCCTCGGGAATTTCCGTCACTTCACCGGGAATCACGGTGATGTTGGGGTGGTTTTGGATCTTCTCGGTCACCATGCGGGCAAAGCCGTGACGATCCACCGCCAGCGCACCACCGGCCTCAACGCGGGTGGCATCGGCGCACTGAAGGATCAAGCTGTCCAGGCGGCGCAGTTCCTCCTTCAAAAGGCCTACGGCATTTTCCAGTCCAGCTCCCCGCAGAGAGTTGGAACAACACAACTCCGCAAAATATTCTGTTGTATGGGCGGGGGTCATTTTCTGGGGCTTCATCTCATGGAGTTCCACCTCAATCCCCCGCTGGGCCATCTGCCAGGCACATTCGCTGCCTGCCAAACCGGCACCGATCACAGTCACTTTCATATGTTCCCTCTTATCTGCGATTACTTCTCCGTCTTTTTGGACTTGGAAGTCTTGGCAGTTGTTTTCTTTGTCGCCGGCTTTTTCGCAGCGGTCTTCTTTGTCGCAGCTTTCTTGGCAGTCGTCTTCTTTGCCGCGGTCTTCTTTTCTGCTTTCTCCTCTGCAGGCTCAGCGTTTTCACCATCTGCGCTCTTCTTCGGATAGCCGCGCTTGTCCTCCGGCAGGAAGTCGGAGCATGCCTCGTTGATGCAGTAAGGTCGCTTGTAACCACGGCCCGCACGCTTAAACATGGTATGACCACAGACGGGGCAATCGTCCTTCACAGGAACGTCCCAGGTCATAAAATCACAGCTGGCCATGCCGTTGCGGTTATTCGTGTGCTCACAGCAGTAGTAGGTATATTGCTTACCGGTCTTCTTACTGGTTCCGGTGCGCTTGAACAAGCGACCGCCGCATTTGGGACAGCGGCCCGGCATCTCCACCACCAAAGGCATGGTGAAATTACACTCCGGGAATCCGGGACAGGCCAGGAAACGTCCAAAGCGGCCGGACTTGACCACCAAATTTCTGCCACACAGGGGGCAAAGTTCTTCAGAAACTTCATCGGGCACTTTGATATAGACACCGTCCAGTTCTTTTTCGGCCTTCTTAAAGTTCTGGTCAAAATCAGCATAGAAATCACGCAGAACACTCTTCCAAGCAGTAGTGCCCTCTTCCACGTCGTCCAGACGCTGCTCCATATGCGCTGTAAACTTCAAATCAGCAATGTCGGTAAACCGATCCTTCATCAGTTCGGTAACCACACGACCCAAATTGGTGATATGCAGGTACTTGCCCTCTTTCACCACATACTCACGGTCCAAAATGGTGGACACGGTGGGGGCATAGGTAGAGGGACGACCAATCCCCTGCTCCTCCATGGCACGAATGAGGGTTGCATCGGTATAATGTGCGGGAGGCTGGGTAAAGTGCTGATCCCGTCCAAAGTTCTTCAGGTTCAGAATCTCGCCTTCGGTCAGCGCCGGCAGAGTGGGCTCTTTTTCCTCTTTCTCCTCGTCACGGCCTTCTTCATAGACAGCTGTGTAGCCGGAGAACTTTAGATTGGAGGAATTTGCACGGAAGTTGTGTCCCTTTGCCTCAATTTCAACCGCCACACTGTCGTAAACTGCGTTTGCCATTTGGCATGCCACAAAGCGGCTCCAAACCAAACGGTACAGGCGATACTGTTCACCGGTCAAATCTTTTTTCAGCATCTCGGGTGTCCAGTTGACATTACTGGGGCGAATGGCCTCATGCGCATCCTGCGCATTGGCCTTAGCCTTATAGCGGTTGGGTCCTTTGGCGGGATAATACGACTGACCGTAACGGCTCACGATAAAGTCCTTGGCAGACTGGATTGCCTCCTCGCTGATGCGCAGAGAGTCGGTACGCATATAGGTGATCAGGCCAACCGTGCCCTCACCCTCGATGTCCACTCCTTCATAAAGCTGCTGGGCAATGGCCATGGTGCGACGAGGGGTCATGGACAGCTTGCGGCTGGCCTCCTGCTGCAAGGTAGACGTGGTAAACGGAGGAGAGGGAGAACGGTGCTTATCGGTACGCTTCACCGACTTGACGGTGAATACTTCATTCTCCACCGCCTGCACAATTTCATTGACTTCTGCTTCCGACTTCAGCTCGGCCTTTTTGCCGTCTCTGCCATGATAACGAGCTGCAAAGGTTGTCTTTTTCGTGTCGTTTCCTACAAAATTGGCATCCAGCGTCCAATACTCTTCCGGCTGGAATGCAGCGATTTCACGGTCGCGATCATCCACCATACGGGTGGCAACAGACTGCACACGTCCTGCAGACAGGCCACGGCGGATCTTCTTCCACAGCAGCGGAGAGAGCTGATAACCCACCAGGCGGTCCAGAATACGGCGGGCCTGCTGCGCATCTACCAGATTCTGGTCAATGTCACGGGGCGCCTCAATGCTCTCTTGCACCACGTTTTTCGTGATTTCGTTAAAGGTCACTCTGCGGGTCTTCTCGTCCGGCAAATCCAGAAGCTGCTTTAAGTGCCAGGAAATGGCCTCACCCTCACGGTCCGGGTCGGTTGCGAGATAGACCAGATCAGACGCTTTGGCCGATTTCTTCAGATCCGCAATAATGTCTTCCTTTCCCTTGATGGGTTTGTAGACCGGCTCAAAGTCATTCTCAATATCTACGCTGAGCACGCTCTTAGGCAGATCGCGCAGGTGGCCCATACAGGCCTTGACTGTGTAATCCTTGCCCAGATATTTACCGATCGTTTTGGCCTTTGCAGGAGACTCCACAATGACCAGATACTTATTTGCCATACTTACCTCCAGGCGCTGTCATTCAGCGCCAATTTATTCTGCCAGTGAAACCGTGCGGGTATACCGCTTACCACTATGCTGTTTCACATATCCGTCAATTTCAAGAACCGTCAAAGCCGACAGTACTCTGCGGGTGGGAATACCGCTTTGGTCGATCAATTCATCCACCAGAATGGGCTCCCGTTCATCCAAAAGCCGCATCAGAACGATTTGATCGTCCGTCAGCTCCACCTCATGCAAATGCACGGTGGGCGCCACAAGTCTGGCTTCCTCAGCCGGTTTTACCGGCTCACCCACCGTTTCCGGCACTTCATGTGCCTTTTCCACGTGCAGGTGCGTAGGGAATCTTGCCTCATAGGTTTGCAAAATATCCGCCGCGTCCATCACAAGGTATGCTCCCTGTTGAATCAGACGGTTGCTGCCCTCGCACTCTTTCACACCAATGGGGCCGGGAACGGCAAACAGATCCTTGCCTTGATCCAATGCAGCATTGGCCGTGCTCAATGCGCCACTCCGTGCAGGTGCTTCTACCACCAGTGCCGCAAGACTCAATCCCGATAGAATGCGGTTGCGAATTGGGAAATGATGTCCGGCAGGCTCTGTTCCCGGTGGGTACTCAGAGATCAATGCGCCCATGGCAGGCACATCCTCATAGAGATTTCTGCTTTCATAGGGGTAGGTCACGTCGATACCGTTGCCCAGAACAGCGACCACTTTTCCGCCGGCACGAAGTGCGCCTCTGGCTGCAGCAGCATCGATCCCCTTCGCAATGCCTGTTACCACAATGGCTCCGCCCTTACCCAGACCGTAGCCGAACTTTTCTGCACAGGCAATGCCATACGGTGTGCAGCCACGCGTTCCAACCACGGCTACGGCAACCTCATCGTCAAAAAACGGCAGGTTACCTTTCACATACAGCAGCGTCGGTGGGTCATAGATATTCCGTAAGCGATTGGGATATTCTCCATCCAGAAAGGTCACCAAACGAATATTGTGTCGCTGGCAATCCGCTAAAATTTTGTCTGCGCCCGTCAGATCATGGTTTGCCAACAGTTTGATCTGTTGGCGGTCGACCCCTTCGGTTAGGTTCAGTTCCGCTTCATCGGCAAAGAATATTTCTTCCGGAGTGCTAAAATGGCGCAATAAAGCCAGACGGGTTTGATTGCTCAATCCCTTTAATTCTGACAGCCACACCCAGTATTTCAGCATATCAGCACTCCTTTCCGTCCTTTCGTGCCGCCTCCCATAGCAACACCGTGGCGGCAGATGCCGCATTCAGTGACTCGCAATGTTCACTCATTGGGATCAGAACGGTCTGGTCACAGACCGACAGCATTGCTTCCGTGAGGCCTTTGCCCTCGCTGCCGATGGCAATGGCGCAGCGGGAATAATCTACGCTGCGGGCATCCACGGCGTCAGACCGCAGGGCCGCTCCAGACAGGGGAATTTCACTGACCTTCACGAGTACACTCAATTCCTCCACCGTACAGCGCCACACCGGGCAGCGAAACAGAGCGCCCATGGTGGCTCGCACTGTCTTCGGATTATACAGGTCGGCGCAGCCGTTCACCAGGAACAGTCCGTCCGCATGAAAAGCGTCAGCGGTGCGGAGAATGGTACCTACATTACCGGGATCCTGAAGCGTGTCCAGCACCACATAGCGCTTGCCCTCCAGCTTGTTTGGCAAAGGGCGATCCTCCATAGCGCACACGGACAAAATACCCTGTGGCGTTTCTGCCGGAGAAATGGAACGCATAACGTCAGATGGTACTTCCACCACTCGTACGCCCTCCGGCAGGCGCGGTAATGCAGCGTTGGGCGTGCAAACCACCGTCCGAAGTCTGCCCTGCCACAATAGGACCTCCGTCAGCATCTTCGGGCTGTCACACAGGAACTCTCCGCAGCGGCGGCGATACGATGCGTCGGCCGCCAGTTTGCGAAGGTGCGTACACAGCGGATTTTGTCTGCTGGTGATCGTTTCCATCATCGGGCGGCTCCTTTCATCGGCGTTGTTTTTCGTTCTGCAAATGCGCTTCAACGGGTCCTTACACAATTCGCTTTTGCTTCGATTGTATATAATATAGTATGTCTCCATAATTTACAAGAACTTTTTTCTTCCCTCGTGTCCGAAAGGTGTACTTTTTCACGACACATTGTCCGAAATTCCTCGTCAATTCGTCTCATTACTTGCCGTTCTCCGGTGTGCTTCCCCCAGCAAAGCTTTTCTGTAAAAAAGGAAAAATACACTTGTGAAATGTGGAAAAAGGGGGTAAAATTACGATACTATCGTGTTTACAAGGAGTACTTACCATGCAACAAGGTGCCAATTTTATCCGGAAGCTACCCGTACCTATGGACATTAAAAAGGAGTTTCCGCTTTCTGCCAAGGTTTCCGAAATCAAAGAATCCCGCGTTGAGGAGATCCGTGCGATCCTTGATGGCCGCGACAATCGCCTGATGCTGATTATCGGTCCCTGCTCTGCTGACCGCGAAGACAGTGTGATGGACTATATTTATCGTCTGGTTCCCCTGCAGGAACAGGTTAAAGATAAACTACTCATCGTCCCCCGCATTTACACGAACAAGCCTCGCACCAACGGTGCCGGCTACAAGGGAATGCTCCACCAGCCGGACCCCAGCAAGAAACCCGATATGCTGGAGGGCATTATTGCCATTCGTCGGCTTCACACCCGTGCTGTGGAAGAAACCGGTTTTGTCTGCGCTGATGAAATGCTCTATCCCGAAAACTACCGCTATCTGTCCGACATTCTGGGCTATGTAGCGGTAGGTGCTCGCAGTGTGGAAAACCAGCAGCACCGTCTGGTGGCCAGCGGCATCGAAGTTCCGGTGGGCATGAAGAATCCCACCGGCGGCGACCTCAGCGTAATGATGAACTCCATCTATGCCGCACAGGGTGACCACACCTTCCTCTACCGTGGCTGGGAGGTGGAAACCTACGGCAATCCTTACGCCCACGCCATCATGCGTGGCTATGTGAATGAAAAGGGTCACAGCCGCCCCAACTATCATTATGAAGATTTGGCCGAACTCCACGATTTGTATACGGAGAAAGGCATTAAAAATCCCGCTTGCGTTGTGGACTGCAATCATGCCAACTCGAACAAGCAGTATCAGGAGCAGGTCCGCATTGCCAAAGAAGTTCTGCACTCCAAGCGTCACTCCAACGACACCAACAGGCTTGTCAAAGGTCTGATGATTGAAAGTTATATTGAAGACGGCAACCAGAAGGTCTCGGAATGCGTTTACGGCAAGAGCATTACCGATGCCTGCCTCGGCTGGGAAAAGACGGAACGGTTGGTTCTGGATCTGGCTGGTCTGCTGTAACTGCATACAAAAGAACACCCACGGCTTCCTGCATCGGATTGCCGTGGGTGTATTTTTTAGTCTTGCAGTGTCCAACCATGCTCACCGTGGTAAATCATGAGCTTCGTCATGCCGCCGTCGATACATATATTTTCGCCGGTGATAAAGCCTGCCTTCTCCGAGCAGAGGAACAGCACCATGTTGGCAATATCCAGCGGATTGCCCACACGGCCTACCGGCTGCTGCACTGCATCGGAGCCCTCGTAAACCGTGTAGTCCGTGTCGATCCAGCCGGGAGAGATGGAATTGACCCGCACTTTCCCCGCCAGGCTCACTGCCAGTGCGTGGGTCAGCGCCGCAATACCGCCTTTCGCCGCCGTATAGCTCTCTGTCTGAGGCTGACTCATACGGTCGCGGGAGGAGGACAGATTGATGATACAGCCACCCTCCGCGAAATAGGGTGCAAACAGCTTGCTCAGGTAAAAAGGCGCCGTCACGCCCACGGACATGGCATACTGGAACTCCTCATAAGTGCAGTCCCCAATTCCTTTTTTCAGCGGCAGTGCGTTGTTGATCAGGTAATCAATATGACCATACTGATCGATTACCGAGGAAGCGAACGCTTCCAGCGTCTCTTTTTTGCTGATATCCCCAACATGGTGATTCCCCTCACGAATGTCGATCACCACACATTCCGCTCCCTGTTTTCGGAACTCCTCAGTGATACACTTCCCAATTCCGTGGGCACCACCGGTGATGACTGCAACCTTTTGCTCAAAATCCATGATTTTTCCCCCTGTCTGTCGCTCTGCACGCAGTTGGTATCTGTTTTTAAGAACAGAATAGCAGGTTTTTCTCTTCCGCACAATCCGTCCAGGGCCTTATCCGGTTCTCATGTTTACGGTCAAACGACCAGACATTTTTTTATACAGTTTACATTTTCTCACAGA
>JAKSQE010000057.1 GCA_024404295.1 Oscillibacter sp. | reverse complement strand
CTCGATCTCCTCTGCGCTGTACAGCGCATGTATCATATTCGCGGTAGCACCCACCATATTGATGGCATAGAACATCGTCACCGCCTGGGGGCAGTTTGGCATCGCCATGGTGATCTTGTCACCGGGACGCACGCCCATGGCTTTTAAAGCCCGTGCGCAGAGGTTGATCTCCTGCAGCATCGCACGATAGGTGGTCTTCTTGCCCATGAAAACATACGCCGTCAAGTCGGGATATTGGTTGGCGCAAGTCTCCACCGCTTCGTACAGTGTTCCGTCAAAATAATCCAGATGGGCAGGGACTTCCCCGTAGAAATTCAACCAAGGGGCCTTCACGCCAGTCATCTCAGCATTCAAAGTCAATAGCCTCCTTCAAAGGTCTGTCCAACAGTTCCGGATGATCCATCAGATATTGGACGATTTTGAGAGAACGGGCAAAATAGAAGCCATCTGCAATGCGCTCATCCAATGTCACACCGACATCCACCACATCGCGGACTTCCCGACTGCCATCCTCTCCGATTTTTTCTTCCTTCCGCATGGTTCCGATCGCCACCATGATAGAATTGCTGCCATAGTTGTTCAGGTGATGATACACGCTGGGGCACTTAATACTGCCCAAATTCGTCAGAAAAATACTGGCAAAGTTGGGATCATCCTCTTTCAAAAATGCCGGCACTTTGCCGTAAAAGTCCAACGTCTTCACCAGCCATACAATAAACATCAGCGCAAAACGGGGCATATGCTTCAGCACATCCATAGCTCCATTCACACCGCTGGCACTCTCCGTGCGGGCCTTATGTACTTTACCCACGACCTTGTGTGTCACATCGGTCAGCGTCCAATCCTCCGGTGCAGGTGTGACGATGAGGCTCTCCTCGCTGTGATCCTCAAACCGTTTCTTTGCCACAAAGCCCAGCGTGATCTCGTCACGCTGATAGTAGCGACGGCCGGAGATATAGCGATTCAGCAGGGGACGCAGATACACCGTCTTTGCAATCGCCATCAGGAAGCAATGAAACAGCGTGGCACGATATTCCGTCTCCCCTTCGTTCTTCTTTTCGATGTAGCGCAGAGCCTCCGTAATGTCAAACTTCATATTGACGTAGACTTCTGCGTCAGTGCGCTTATTCATCAAATGCGGGAAGATTGCGTGCATGCCGTCCAACTCTCGGATCCAACGGGCATCTTTCCGATCTCCCCATTTCTTTTTATACGTTTCCATATTAAGTCCTCGATTCCAAGGTTCTTAAAAAATGACCGCAAATATTTTATCACAGTAATACTCCTCTGTCACTCTTTTTTACATTTTTCTCATCTGCAAAAAAAGAAATCCCTGCGCCATACGGTGCAGGGATTATTCTTGCTTCAATTTTTACAGGTAATCATCCAGTTTCTGCCACACGGCATCTCGAATATCCTTTAGGTCTTCTTTGACATCACGGCCCAACTGTTTGAGTTCCTGGCGGTTCTCCTGCAAGTGTGTTCCGATCTCCTCGCCAATATTTTCGACCTTGCTCAGTTTATCCATCAAGATCCCCTGCATATTCCAGAATTCGTCGGAGATTTTATTGCGTGCAGGATAGCCACCGCTGCGATAACGGTCGATCACCACTTCGTAACGTTCCTGTGCCTTCCGCACCGCCTGCTCCCAGGAAATATATAAATCCCGGGCCGCATTCTCGCCCACACGCTTCACCGTCTCCGGTTCTTCATACAGTTCTGTCAAGACAGCAGCCATTGAATCTGCATTCTCCTGAATCAGGAATCCGTTTTGCCAGTCGCTGACACCTTCTGCCGCACAGCTATCCGCCACCAGTACCGAAGCCAAACTGCATGCGGTAGCCTCTCGTACCACAAGGCCATTGGTATCGTAGGTAGAGGGGAACAGGAATAAATCTGCTCTGCAGTACCACGCCCGCAGCACTTCTCGGTCACAGACAGGGCCGGTAAAAATACATTTGCTGCCCAATCGCTGCGCATACTCCTGCACTTCCGCCTCATCTCTTCCGCCGCCAATGAAGACCATACGGAAATCCTTGCCTTGTTCCTGCAGTTGCAGCAGCGCATCCAGAATAATTTTCAGTCCCTTATACCACATCATGCGACCCACAAACAGGTAGACCGGAATTCCCTGCGGCAGGTCGTATTCCGCAGTTGCGGCAGCTATTTCCGCATCCGAGACACGGCCCAAGGGCATATCCACGCCATTTTCCATGACGATATATTCTCCCTCATAGCCTAGGGAGCGCAGGTTTTCGCCTGCTCCCCGGCTGACCACCCAAACCTCATCGCAGGCGCTGATATTTTTTGCCAGCAAGTGGATCGCACGGTCCTGAATCAGTTTGCCACGGACCGCTTTCGCAATATCAATATCAAACTTCGTGTGATAAGTCATCACCAACGGTGCATTCAGCTGTTCCCGCAGGGAACGAGCCATCACCGTGGACATGAAGGGACAGTGACTGTGCAGCAGCTGTACATTTTCCTCCTTCAAACGTCGGATCACATCAGGAGAAAACGGATAGCCCGCTACATAGCCCACCAACTTACGTGTGTCGAGACTGGGATAGCGCAGCACAGAATAGGAGAATGTGCTGTCATCTGCTCCCGGCACATCCGGCGTCACCACCACCGGGCAGCCGCCGTTTGCTTCAATATTTCTGGCATAATTGACTACCGTATTTGCCACGCCATCGATCAAGGGTGGAAAGGAGTCGTTCAATAAGCAGATACTCTGCGGATGTTTCATCAAAGAGTTGCCTCACTTTCGCTAAAAGACATTGTATCCCTCAAGGGAGAACAGAATTTCATAATCCTATTATATCCTTCTCTGTCAAAGATTTGTGTGTAAATTGTAAACAAAGGAAAAGCACCCTGCGGAAGTTTCCCGCAGGGTACAAACTATGTGACTCTGACTCAAAGAATGCCAAAATGCTCCAGCAGGATCTTCAGACCAATTAAAATCAAGATGACACCACCAGTCAGTTCGGCACGGCTCTTATAACGGGCGCCAAAGATGTTGCCGATAAACACTCCTGCAAAAGAGATCACAAAGGTCGTGCAGCCGATCAGGATCACCGCGACCCAAATGGACATTGCAAGCTCTATCATCGAAAACGACACGCCGACTGCCAGTGCATCAATACTGGTTGCTATTGCCAAAAGGAACAGTTCCTTATGGCTTAGATCTGCGTTGTCGTCCTCTTCATCCTCTTCAGAAAAGCTCTCGCGTATCATGTTTCCGCCGATCAGTGCTAACAGAACAAAGGCGATCCACGGGGCAAATGCCGTGACGTAACGTGCAAACTGGGAACCAAGGATCCAGCCGATCGTAGGCATCAGCGCCTGAAAAATGCCAAAATATGCCGCAATCAGCACCGTGTGCTTGTAGTTCACTTTCTGCATTGCCAAGCCTTTGCAAATCGCCACTGCAAAGGCATCCATGGAAAGGCCAATGCCAATCAGAAATACTTCTGTCAAGCTCATAAACGTTTTCTCACTCTCTTTACAGGATAACGGGAACCGGTTGGTAAATGGTCAGACTGTCCGGTGTCACATCGCAGGTATAAGCCAGGACTCGCACACCATGCTGTACCGCTTTCCGCGATGCCGCCCCAAAGGCAGGGTGGGTCTCATCATTGGGGGATACGCTTTGTATATTGTTCATTTGTACCACAAAAAACAGCGTTGCGTCAAGTCCGCCGTCTACCGCTTTTTGCAATTCCTGTATATGCCTAACGCCACGCTCTGTGGGTGCATCCGGAAAGCGCGCCTTTCCGTCCTCTTCCAACGTAACGCCCTTCACTTCCACCAAATGCAACCCACGCTCCGTCTCCAAGCAAAAGTCCAGCCGAGATCCTCCATAAGGATACTCCGGCTTCACCCGTTTGACATCCGGGAATGCCTGACTACCTGCTACCCACTCCGCAAAGACACGATTGGGCGCTTGTGCGTCCATATTGATGAGCGTATTACCTTTTTCCACAGCAATTAAATCATAAGCGGTCTTACGATTTGGATTGCTTCCCTTTTCCAAATACACCGTCACGCCCGGAAGCAGCAGTTCCCTGCACCGGCCGGTATTCTTCACATGGACGGTCTGCACGCCGTCTGCTGTCTCCACATGGGCGATAAAGCGGTTTGGCCGGTCCAGAAACCGCCCGGAAATCACTTCTCCGTATTGCATAGCACGCTCCTGTTCTTAAGATATCAGCATTGTACCACAGAAGTCTTTCCTTGTGGAGTGTTCACAGAAATCTTATTGGAAAATACGGAACTTCTCCTTCTGCACACATTGTGTTTTTCTATCTTTTCTGTTAAAATGAAACTGTATTATTCTGAAGGAGGCACTTATGGATTATTCCAAGCTGTTTGTTTGCCTGATGGGCATGGGAACGGTCTTTTTCGGTCTGATTTGTTTGATTGCTCTGACCTATATCATGAGCGCGATCGTCAGAAAAACCGATAAGCCCTCCCCCGCTATTGCTCCTGTGGTTTCCGCTCCTGCGGCCGCTCCTGTGGATCAGGGTGAGTTGATCGCCGCCGTCTCTGCTGCGTTGGCTGAGGAACTGGGTACGGATATCACCGGCATTCGCATTATTTCCATGAAGAAAGTGTAATTAGGAGGAACCAATCATGAAAAAATATCGTGTGACCGTTAATGGAACGGTTTATGAAGTCGAACTGGAAGAAATGACCGGTGCTGTACCTGCAGCAGCTCCCGCAGCCGCACCTGCTGCTCCCGCTGCTCCTGCAGCCGCCCCCGCCGGCGGTGAGCAGATCACCGCTCCCATGCCCGGCAACATTCTGGCCGTTAATGTCACCGCCGGTCAGTCTGTGAAGAAGGGCGATGTGCTGATGGTTCTGGAAGCCATGAAGATGGAAAACGAGATCATGTGTCCCTGCGATGGCACCGTTGCTTCCGTGAACACCACCAAGGGATCTACCGTAGAGTCCGGCACGCTGCTGTGCGTCATCCAGTAACGGAGGACACACTATGCAGGCAATTTTAAACTTTGTGCAGGATACCGGCTTCTATGCCTTCCTGCAACCCGGCGGTTGGAAAAATCTGGTGATGATCGGCATCGCCTGTTTCCTGCTGTGGCTGGGTGTTCATAAGAAATTTGAGCCGCTGCTGATGTGCACCATCGCCTTCGGTATGCTGCTGACCAACCTGCCCGGAGCCAACATGTTCCACGAGATCCTGTTTGCCGGTGGTCATGTCCACTGGGATCTGTTCGGCGGTGGTCCTATTACCGCCGAATTCCTGTCCGAAATGCAGCAGTTGGGTGTGGCGGACACCGTCATCGCTCCCTATGTGGATCAGCTGTTGGCTGCCGCACAGACCGCTTTCTCTCCGGAAGTTGTGGAGCAGGTCATTGCCGATATTACCGCTTCTGCAAGCGGTACTCTCAGCACATTGGAGATTCAGCTGGCGGCTTTGGTTCAGGCGGAGCAGGCTGCTGCTTATTATGGAATCGCCATGCCCGCCGTCACCATCTCCACCGGTCTGGTGGACGTTTTGTATCTGGGTGTCAAGCTGGGCATCTATCCCTGTCTGATCTTCATGGGCGTGGGTGCTATGACCGACTTCGGTCCTCTGATCGCCAATCCCAAAAGCCTGCTGTTGGGCGCTGCCGCACAGTTAGGCATCTTTATGACTTACGTTGGCTGCCGCTTTATGGGCTTCACCGGCCCGCAGGCCGGTTCTATCGGCATTATCGGCGGTGCTGACGGCCCCACCGCCATCTTCGTCACCGCGATGCTGGCTCCCGCTCTGTTGGGTCCCATCGCCGTTGCAGCCTATTCCTATATGGCTTTGGTGCCCGTCATTCAGCCTCCCATTATGAAGCTGCTGACCACCGAGGAAGAGCGCAAGATCGTCATGAAACCTTTGCGCGAGGTCAGCAAAAAGGAAAAGATCGTGTTCCCTGTGGTGGTCACCGTGTTTGTGGCCCTGCTGGTTCCCTCTGCCGGTCCTCTGATCGTGTGCCTGATGCCGGGTATCCTGTTCCGTGCGAGTGGCGTGATGGATCGTCTGCGCAAGACCGCTCAGAACGAGCTGATCAACCTCGTCACCATCTTCCTGGGTGTCTCCGTTGGCGCTACCGCCACCGCCGCCACCTTCCTGTCTCTGCAAACAATTAAGATCATGGTCATGGGTGTTGTGGCATTCAGCTTCGGCACCGCAGGCGGCGTGCTGCTGGCCAAGTTCATGAACCTGTTCCTGAAAGAGAAGATCAATCCCCTCATCGGTTCCGCAGGCGTCTCTGCCGTTCCTATGGCTGCCCGTGTTTCCCAGATGGTGGGTCAGAAGTACAATCCCGGCAACTTCCTGCTGATGCATGCTATGGGTCCAAACGTAGCCGGCGTGATCGGCTCCGCTATTGCTGCCGGCGTGCTGATCTCTCTGTTTGGTTAATGGAGGTATCTTATGGAATTTCTGTCTAACAAGCCCCTTTATATTACGGATACCATCCTGCGTGATGCCCATCAGTCTCAGGCTGCCACCCGTATGCGCGTGGAGGATATGCTCCCCGCCTGCGAGGTTCTGGACTCCATCGGCTACTGGTCTTTGGAGTGTTGGGGCGGCGCAACCTTCGATAGCTGCATGCGTTTTCTCAACGAAGATCCCTGGGATCGTCTGCGGAAGCTGAAAGCCGCTCTGCCCAACACACCGCTGCAGATGCTATTCCGCGGCCAGAACATTCTGGGCTACAAGCACTATGCTGACGACGTCGTGGACGCATTCTGCCGCAAGAGCATTGAAAATGGTATCAACATCATTCGTGTGTTTGACGCATTGAATGATGTCCGCAATCTGGAGCAGGCTATCAAATCCACCAAAAAATACGGTGGCCGTGTGGAAGCCACCATGTCCTACACCGTCTCCCCCATCCACAACGAGGATTACTTCGTAAAGCTGGCACAGGAGTTGGAGCAGCGTGGTGCTGACACCATCTGCATCAAGGATATGGCAAACCTGCTGCTGCCTATGGACGCTTATTCTCTGGTCAAGCGATTGAAAGAGACCGTGAATGTTCCCATTCACCTGCACACCCACAACACCACCGGCACCGGTGATATGGTCAACCTGATGGCTACCTATGCTGGCGTGGATATTGTAGACTGCGCTCTGTCTCCTTTGGCAAATGGCACCTCGCAGCCCGCCACCGAGTCTCTGGTAGCTACCCTGCAGGGTACAGTACGCGACACCGGTCTGGACCTGAACAAAATGAGTGATGCTGCCGCCCACTTCCGTAAGGTTGCCGCCAAGCTGAAGGAAGCCGGTTCTCTGGATCCCAAGGTGCTGAATGTGGATACCAACACGCTGCTGTATCAGGTACCCGGCGGTATGCTGTCCAACCTGATCTCCCAGCTGAAGCAGGCCGGCAAGGAAGATAAGTACTATGACGTTCTGGCTGAGATCCCCAACGTCCGCAAGGACTTCGGTTATCCCCCGCTGGTGACTCCCACCAGCCAGATCGTCGGCACGCAGGCTGTCATGCATGTGGTGGTCGGCCAGTATAAGACCT
>JAKSQE010000056.1 GCA_024404295.1 Oscillibacter sp. | reverse complement strand
CGAGCTCTCCCATGGTGTGGATACCGTGACGCTCCAGTTTGGCGGCGGTCCCGGGACCAGTGCGCCAGAAATCGGTCAGGGGCGTGTGGTCCCATAGGAGATAGCGAAATGAAGTTTCGTCCAGTTCCGCGATGCGGACGCCATCCGCATCGGCAGGGATGTGCTTGGCCACGATGTCCATGGCAAGCTTTGCAAGGTACAGGTTCGTCCCGATCCCTGCGGTGGCGGTGATGCCGGTGGTGTAGAGAACTTCCCGGATCATGGCTTTTGCCAGTTCCCGGGCGGTCATGTGATAGGTATCCAGGTAATTTGTGACATCCATAAACACCTCGTCGATGGAATAGACATGGATGTCCTCCGGCGAAATGAACCGCAGGTAGATGGAGTAGATCAGAGAAGAGACCTCCATGTACCGTGCCATACGAGGCGTGGCGGCGATATAGCCGATCCGCAAAGCCGGGTCGGTGGAAAGGGCACGTGCATCGAAGGACTCGCAGGGCAGAGCTGGCTGACCGTCCTGCATCACGGCTTTGTTCTGCCGCACAGCATTCCGCAGGCGCTCCGCATTGACCTCTTTCAGGCGCTGAATGACCTCAAATAGTCTGGCACGGCCGGAGATGCCGGAGGCTTTCGGGGCGGGGGAAACGGCAAGGCAGATGGTCTTTTCCGTGCGGCTCGCGTCCGCGACCACAAGGTGCGTCCGCAGCGGGTCAAGCCCCCGCTCCACACACTCCACGGAGGCATAAAAGCTTTTCAGGTCAATGGCAATATAAGTTCGTTGTTTTACTTCCATACATGCGCCCCCTAAGATACTTCAACGAACCAGCGCCCGAACCGTCCACTGAACAGAGGATCCACACGCTCAAAAAACAGGTGACGCTCCTGACCGTTGATGAGGACGGTATAGCAATCCCCATGCAGATTGGCAATGGATTCGGCGGGACGAAAATCACGGACTTGCTCGATCTGGAACACCCGCCCATCATCCCAAATGATAGATTTTGGCTGCATGTAGCCCGTTGCGTCAAAATCTGAGACAACTTTTACGTATTGCTTTTTCATTCCGTCACCACCCTTTGGAATAGAACTAATGTTCTATTATTGTATAGCGACTTAAGGAAAAATGCAAGAGCTGAAAATTAGAAATGTCTTCCGTGCTGCACGCTCTGATCTCTAAAAGAAATATAAAAGTGTACTGAATCTGAAATAAACTGCACCCCATTTATGAGACAGCTATCATGTACTATCTAACAAATGGGGTGCAGTTCAGGCGGTCGTCCGCCTGATCGTTTTTTAATTGTTTGGGATCAGTCGAGGATACCGGACGCTTTGATGGAGGCGGCTGCCTGCAAAATGGCGTCCTCATTCTGCACCAAGGCGATACGGACGTAGCCTTCACCGCTGGGGCCGAAAGCACTGCCGGGGGTCACCAATACGCCGGTCTGATTCACCAGCTCCATGGCAAACTCCTGGCTGGTTGCAAATTTTTCGGGGATCTTAGCCCAGAGGAACATGGTGGAGGCACCGCGATCGATATGCCAACCGATCTGATCAAAGGCATCGCACAGGATATTGCGGCGGTTTTCATAAGCGTGGCAGGTCATTTCCACACAGCTTTGATCACCGGTGAGGGCGGCAATAGCGGCCTTCTGCACGGGCAGGAACATGCCGTAATCCATATTGGATTTGAGCTGCTTCAGGTGGCTGACGATGTCCTGATTGCCCACGCAGAAGCCGACACGGGCACCGGCCATGCCGTAAGTCTTAGAAAGGGAGTTAAATTCAACACCCACGTCCTTAGCGCCCTCAAAACGCAGGAAACTGCCGCAGGTCTTGCCGTCGAAGACCAGATCGCTGTATGCGTTGTCATGCAGGACCGCAATATCGTACTCCTTGGCAAAGGCGATCAGGTCGTGATAAAAGCTGTCGGGTGCCATAGCGGTGGTGGGGTTGTTGGGATAGGAGACGACCATCAGCTTGGCCTGCTTGGCGACCTCAGTGGGGATCTCCTGCAAGTCAATGATGAAATCCTTTTCGGGACGCATGGGCATGTGGTGCAGCTTGGCACCTGCGATCAGGGGGCCGTCGCCGAAGACGGGATAGCAGGGAGCCGGAACGAG
Source organism: Oscillibacter sp. (assembly GCA_024404295.1). Classification (GTDB taxonomy): domain Bacteria; phylum Bacillota; class Clostridia; order Oscillospirales; family Oscillospiraceae; genus Oscillibacter. The sequence goes on along the minus strand of JAKSQE010000056.1, from coordinate 5,721 downwards.
GATGTAATCGCCGTCATCTGCGAAAGTCAGAGCAATATGAGCCAGACCTTCCTGAGAACCCAGCAGGGAGGTGACCTCCGTGCGGGGATCCAACTGGACACCATAGCGGCGGGCGTACCAATCGGAGACCGTGTTCTGCAGCTCGGCGGTATCGGAGATCGCGTAGACGTAGCTTTCAGGCTTCGCGGCTTCCCGGGCGAGAGCTTCCCGGATATGGGGCGCGGGAGGAATGTTCGGTGTGCCAACGCTCATATCAACGACGAGCTTTCCCTCGGCCAGACGGCGGTTTTTAATGAAGAGAAGTGTGGTGAAAACGCCTTCACCGAATTTGTCCATTCTCTTTGCGAATAGCATAGTGCTCACTCCATTCAACAGTGTGACTGATTCTGTGTACTCGGACGAGGTTGGGCGATACACCCGACCTTGCAAATCATAAAAAATAGTTTACCAGATTTTGAAGGAAAATGATAGCAGAAAATTGAATTTTCTGCTATCAAAAATGCAGGTGTACCAGTCAAGAAAAGTAGACGCGAAAAATAGTATTTTTCAGATTTGTTTTTCAAAAGTGGACACGTTCGCGGAAAGTGCCTTTTCACGGCGCTTTTGAACGAATTTACAAAGGTTGACCGCCGGAAACATTCGTCCCGGCGGTCAGATCATTTATTTGGAGAATATTCTCTGCAACCGGGGATCTTCCCGCAGCAGACGCTTCGCCTCCTCACGGTAGGCCTCCTCATGGAGATAGGTGTGGCGGAAGGGCTTCATGGAGGGGGCCAAGTCGATGGCGCGCTCATATTCCGTAATGTCCAGATCCAGGGTGCTGACGTAGTCCCAGAATCCAGTCTGGGTAAAGACGGTATCCACCCGCTGATAGCGGTGGTCTTGGACCTTCGCCATCAGGTATGTGGCAATGCCCACCTGAATGCCGTGGAGCTGAGGATTGGCAGAGATCTGATCCAAAGCGTGGGAAATGAGATGTTCACTGCCGCTGGTGGGAGCGCTGCTGCCGGCGATCTCGTTGGCAATGCCGCTCATAGCCAGAGAGTCCAACAGCTCCACCAGGAACTGGCGGTCATGGATGCTGTCAAAGGGGGTGCGGACAAAGCTGTTCACCGCTTTTTTTGCGATCATCATGGCGAAGTCATTGACCTGCCCTGCGCCGTGGGCCTCCTCAAAGGACCAATCGTACAGAGCGGTGATCTTGGAGACCATATCGCCGATGCCGGAATACAGGAACTTGTCCGGTGCGGTCTTGATCACATCGGTGTCCACGATGATGGCAAAGGCCATGGAGGCGGGAACGGACTTCCGACGTCCGGATACCAGCAGAGAGGCGCTGGCACTGGAGAAGCCGTCACTGGAGGAGGACGTGGGGACGCTGACGAAGGGGATCTTCCGCAGAAAGCCCATATACTTGGCGGCGTCAATGACCTTGCCACCGCCAATACCCACTACGGCCTGGGTGGAGTTGGGCAGAGCAAAGGCCAAGTGAGAGATCTCCTCCATGTTGACATCGTCCAGTTCCTGATAGGACAGGACTTCCACTCCGGCGGCTTTGAGGGACTCCATGATGATGCTGCCAAACATGTCGATAAGGCCGTTTCCGAAGAAAATGACGGCATTGTTCAGGCCGCTGTCTTTCAGATAGATGCCAATATTGTGAAGGGCGCCGCTGCCCACTTTCAGAACACTGGGGATGGAAATACTGGCGTTGGTAACTTTACTCATTTTAACACTCCATTTTTAAAATTTCGATGCCGATACAGACACAGTGTGTTTCTTTGGTATCATTATATAGCAAAGATGAGATGCGCGGCAAGAACCAATGTGGTACGGTCCGAGATGCGGATCTGGAACACTGCTGAGCAGACGACAAAATCGCAATAGGTTTGAAAAAAACAGGTGACAGGAGAAAAAAAGCCTGCTATACTGAAAAAACCAAGCAGAACGTGGGAGGAAAGCAGGATGACCATTAAGCTGGTGAATCACGGTACGGAAGGCGAGCTTCTTTTGGAAGGCCGCTTGGATTCGACCACTGCGCCGGAGGCGGAGGAAATTTTTCTGCAGACCGCAGAGCGGTTTGAACGTGTGACGCTGAATCTTGCTGTGATGGACTATGTATCCTCCGCGGGCCTGCGTGTTATCAAGCGTCTGCACATGACCATGCGGAAAAAAGGTGGTCGTATGGTGCTGAAAAACGTCAATAAGATGGTTATGGAGGTCTTTGAGATCACCGGATTTGCAGGCCTTCTGGAATTTGAATAAACGAAAACGTGATCGCGTGAAAGAGGGACCTGTATTGGGTCCTTTTTTTGTTGTACGTATGAATTCGGCAGGCTTTAAGAAAGAGACGTGGGGGAATTCGGGGAAAACGCAGGAAAAACCTGACAAAAAACAGCCCGTTTGCATCTCTTTTGCACCCCTTATGGTCGTATCATGGATAAAAATCTGAACAGAGTGCAGGGAAGCGGTGAAAAGCTGCCTGCAAAAACAGAATGCAAAATGGAGGAAACTGCGTATGGATGGGATTTTGGGAAATCCGCTGCTTGTGGACGGCACCATCGCCATGGTTTTTCTGCTGAGCGCCGTTTTGATGGGCGCTAAGGGACTTTACAAATTGCTGATGCCCACGCTGGTGATCGTACTGTCGCTGTTGTGCGGCACAGTACTCTCTGCCCTGCTGACCGAGCCGGTGACTGAGCTGGTGTATCCCATGGTGGAAGATCGGATCATCCGCCAGATGGACGAGGGCGTGGTAACGGAGGATGTTCTGGAGTTGTTGGCACAGAATCTAAGCACGGCAGAGGTGGAGAAGGGCATTGAGAGATCTTTGCCCGCAGGCACGCTGAAGTTGGTGAAGAGGGCGGGCCTCGACCTGTCTGAATTTGTCTCTGAAACCACAAAGAAAGTGCAAAATTCTGTGGATCCTGCGGATTATCTCACGGAAAAGCAGATCGAAAAACTAAAAGAAGCCGGTGTGGAACTGAAAGAGACGGTGTCCTCCGGATTGGAGAAGACTACAGCGCAGGCGAAAGGTGCGATATATGCATCTGTATTTGCGGTGACGCGCCGCATGACATCCGTCGCCGTGCATTACGCATTGTGGATCGTGCTGACACTGGTGGCGTTGGTGCTGCTGACTGCCGCAAAAAATACCTTCGGTCTTGCCGTTCATCTGCCGGTGATCCGCTGGGTGGACTGGCTGGGCGGCGCAGTGGTGGGCATTGCACTGTGCAGCGTGGTGCTGTTTGCTTTGGCATGGCTGCTGCGAAAAAATGGCATTACCGCATTGGAAGAAGCTGCCGATGGCACCAGACTGTTGGCGCTTTTCGTGTAAAAATCGGAATAGAGTATGGGACTGCTACAGAATTTTCATTCTGTAGCAGTCCCGTTTTTTGGCGCTGTTTTGTAATGCGCCCGTCTGTCTATGTCACGAGTTTGTGGAATGTTATACCTCCATCAGGAGACCATTCATGTATTCTGCCCAGGAGTACTGAGCCATGTACTCACCGGAGTAGCTGGAAGAGGGGATCTTCCCGCTGCGCCAGTCGTAGTAATCGCAGCTGATCTTTTCCGGTAGAATGGCAAGTTTGCCACGCTCTTTTTCCAAAATGTCACTGCATCCGGCTTCCTCCAGAGTGAGGATCAAGTCACGGCGCAGGCTTTTGAGATAGTACTCGTGCTCCTCATCCTCCCACAGCACTGCGGCGATCTCCGCAAGACTTGTCAGAGCACCCTGTCGGTCTACCAGATAAGCCAAAAGCTCCCGGGTCTTTTCATATTTGAAGTGGACGGGTACCCCGTCGATCGTGACATTAAAGTTGCCAAAGCAATGGATCTCCACCCGCTTTTTCGGCTCTTCCGAGTCTTTGCCGCTGCCAATGGGATAGCGCAGGTTGTTCAGGGCGTCCGCTACCTTTTCTTCACTCACAGGCTTGAGCAGGTAACCACTGCAGTGGAGGTCGTGAGCATCCAGAGCGTATTCGGCGTAACCGGTGCAGAAGATGATGTTCACTTTTGGATAGATGGCCTGAATTTGATTCGCCAGCTCCATGCCGCTGAGGATACGCATGTTGATGTCCAGAAAGGCAATGTCGATGGGGGTCGTCTGGGTAAATTCCAACGCTTCTCTGGCCTTGGAAAACGCATAGAGATCGGCGTCCGGTGCAACGGCGGCTACCGTGCGCTTGAGCTTTTCCAACAGGAGAATTTCGTCGTCAACCAGCAGGATGTTCATGGGAAGTACCTCCGTCAGGAATGAAAATTGTGATCGTTGTGCCCTCATTTAGGACGCTTTCAATGGTCATAGTACCGCCGCAGAGCGCGTCCAGACGACTGCGGACGTTGGTCACGCCGATGTGACTGCGCTTAGGATCCAGATTGGGGTGGATGTGGTCGAAGCCCACGCCGTCATCTGCCACCACGATCTCCACACCACTCTCGGTCTTTCGGGTGGAGATGGTGACCGTGCCGCCTTCCTCCCGGGGGAAGAGACCGTGCTTTACGGCGTTTTCCACGATGGGCTGCAGCACCAGCGGCGGGATCTGAAAATCCTGATAGGTGATGTCGTATTTCACCTGCAGGATATCACCAAAGCGGAGCTGTTCCAGCCAGAGATAGGTCTGCGTGTGCTCCAATTCTTTGGAAAAGGGAATGAGGTTGACGTCTTTCAATGCGTCCAGATTCATGCGCAGATAATCGGCAAAGCGGTTCACCGCCAGCTCCGCCGTGGCAGGGTCGATCTGGCAGAGACTGCCAATGGTGGCCAGTGCATTATAGAGGAAGTGGGGATGGATCTGGGAGGTGATGAGCTGAATGCGCTGCTCTGTCAAAAGCTCCTGCTGTTGGGCAAGGAGCAGCGCCTGCTGCTCCAGACGCTGAATGCGATTTCCCTCATGGATGACGAACATGGACAGCATCACCAGAGTGGTGCTGATATTGATAAAGGAAATACCATAGATCAAGTATTCAAGGATCACGGAGATCACAGGTGCGAGACAAAAGATCAGCAGGACGGTCAGCTGATTGGTGCTGAAGGACTTCCAGTAGACTAATACAAAGGCGGCACAAGTCAGTAGGCCCATGCCTGCCAACGTCAAGGTGCAGGTAAGACCGGCTGCCCGGTGGTAAAGGTTTTGCTCGTCAATGATGTACACAAATCCGGTGAACTGAGACAAGGAGACTAACAGAATTCCTGCACTGCAAAAAACACCTTGCAGGATCAGAAATACCCGGCTGACCTGCACATGCAGCTCGTCCAATAGGGCATAGATGTACAGCGTAGAGAAGAACAGCAACAGGTATTGGAGGACGAAAACCAGATAATTGCTGACGGCCACAGCGGCAAAGGCCAGTGGGGTCAGCTTGCCACGAAAACCATGGGCTGCTGCATCGCACAAAAGCAGCAGACAGTGGGTGCAGAACATTCGGGCGATGGCGGTACCGCTTTTGGTCAGAGTCTTTCTGCCCAAAAGGGTCAGGACCGCAGCAATGAAACAGGCGACAGCACAGGAAAGCTCCATCGCCACCTGAAAAATGCTGTTAACTTCAAACATACAGACCTCCCCAAAATGCAGAGTCAGGCAAAATTAAATTGCACCTTATGTCACATTATATTATAATAACCAGAAAGATGCAAAAGAAATGTATTTTTTGGCAAAGAGATTTCTGTGACCCTATGGCGACAAAAAACAGTTTCGTTCAACTTTTTTTGAAAAAAAT
>JAKSQE010000055.1 GCA_024404295.1 Oscillibacter sp. | reverse complement strand
TGTCTCCGTGTCTCTGTGTTAACTTTCTCAATGCCGCGTCCAAGCAACCGACAAACGACACCGCATCAATGTTGTTGATGTCCCTGCCGCATCCGGGGATCAGGAACTCCCAGCACGCGGCGACGGAGCAGTCACGCGCGTCCTCCCGTTCGTAGCCCCCGCAATTCCAGCCCACCGGTACGCCCCAATCGCGATTGCCCAGTGATTCCAGAACGGCATCGGCAAAGTGGGTGGGTGTCACCAAGTCCAAGCAGGCCGCGCCCTGATCGATCAGTTCCCGGAAAATATCCCGCAGGCGATCCACGGTGATCAATTTCCCGAAATTTTCCTGAGAAATGACGCCGTTCTGGCAGAAATTACAACGTAAATTGCAGCCGGAAAAGAATACAGTACCCGCTCCGTGCTCGCCCACCAGACAAGGCTCTTCCCACTGATGGAGCATGGCTTTCGCCACTACCGGCAATGTCGGCATACCGCACAAGCCACCGGCTTTTGTCTCCGTTCGCTCCGCCCTGCAACAGCGGGGACACAGTTCACAGATCATACTTCAAAGTTGGGGCCCAGATTGCCCTCCCGCCAATGGCGGCGGCACAGGCCGATGTACTTGTCGTTGGCACCCAGCACCACCTGTGCGCCCTCCTTCAGCACCTGACCATTCTCGTCAAAGCGAGCGTTAAACATCGCCTTCTTGCCGCACCAGCAGATGGTTTTGACCTCCTCCAGCTTGTCCGCCATCACCAACAGTTCGTAGCTTCCCGGGAACAGCTCGCCTTTGAAGTCCGCCCGCAGGCCATAGCAGATGACGGGGATCCCCAGATCATCCACCAGATAGACCAGATAATGCACTTCTTCCTTTGTCAGAAATTGTGCTTCATCCACGATGATACAGGCATTCTGCTGCAGTTCCATAATGCTCAATTTCTGCAATTCATCAAAATAAATGCAGGGATATTCCAGACCGATGCGGGAGTGGACCATATGGTCGCCGTCCCGTGTGTCCATACGGGGTTTTACCAGCAATGTAGCCTGTCCACGCTCCTCATAATTGAAACGAGCCATCAACGCATTGGCCGTTTTGCTGGAGCCCATGGCTCCAAATTTAAAATATAGCTGAGCCATTGTTCTTCTCCTTCTCTTCTCTTTCCTGTATCTTCACATCAAACCGCGTTTCCATCTCATTGGGATGAACCATTTTCTTCGTGTCGATGACCAGTTTGCGGCAGTTCCAACAATGCCACGCTGTTTTATACGGTTCAAAAATCCCCTCATGATCTACACGCAGGGATTTTTGCGGATCGCAACCCAGGAGGCGCTCCCTCATGGTTCGCTTTTCCGTAACCCACCAGACAGGTCTGCTGGTTCGCAATTCGCCCCAGGTCATCTCTCCGCCGCACCACGGGCAAAGCATCGGAGAACGTTTTTCCTCCGTAGCATTCCTCTCTCCGGCAGGGCATTCCACAGGTTCTTCCATCCCGACTATCATCGGCTTTTGATCCCATGGGTCCTCACTTTTCTTTTGGAAAAACATCGTCATCGTCTCCTTGCTGAACACGAGTGTCAAACTGCCTGCCGCTGCGCTGTGGCAGCCAGCCGATCGCCCCCGGTGTGTCCTTTCCATGATAGTAACACCAGAGCCACCGCAGACACCAAATCAGCTTCCGCAGCAACACGAGCAGCAGAAGGACCAATACAATGTTGAACACACCAACCCAGTTCATTTCAGTTGCTCCTTCGCCTCGGCATAATAGCGGCTAAAGGCAGAGGGCACTGCATGCGCAGTCAATTCCTCTGCGTCCACCCACAGCAATTCATCCACGCCCTCGCCGGTCACTTCCAGCGTATAGCCGGTCATGTGCCACTCCACATGGGAGAAAATATGTTTTGCCGACTGCTTGCTGCGCCATGCTTTGGGTGTGAGGCGCAATGCCTCCACCGCCGCAGGGACAGCTTGCTCGTCCAACGTTCCCTCTACATTGGGAAACTCCCACAGCCCTGCCAGCAATCCGGCATTCGGGCGCTTCCGCAATGCCACTTTCCCGTCCCGGAGCAGGAGGAGTACCGTCTTTTCCTCAACTTTGCGCTCTTTTTTTGCCTTCTTTACCGGCAGATTTTCCGACGTCCCGCGTTGCCGGCTCAGGCAAATATCTTTTACAGGGCAGCTTTCGCACTTTGGGGCACCGTTGGGGACGCAGACTGTTGCGCCCAACTCCATCATGGCCTGGTTAAAGATGCGAATTTCTGCCGCTGTATCCGGCATGATGGCCTGCACCTGCTCGCGAATGGCCTTTTTCACTTTGACGTCCAGTATATCATCATGGCAGTCCGCAATGCGAGTCGCTACACGCAGAACGTTCCCATCCACTGCCGCTTCCCGCCGTCCAAAGGCAGCAGACGCAATGGCACTGGCGGTATAGTCTCCAATGCCCGGCAGTTTCAACAGGTCTTCATAAGTGTCAGGAAAACCCTGCTTGGCAATCACTTGCGCTGCTCTCTGTAGATTGCGGGCACGGCTGTAATAGCCAAGTCCCTCCCACAGCTTCATCAGCTGCTCTTCAGGTGCTTCCGCCAATATCTGCACCGTCGGAAACGCCTCCAAAAAGCGGGCATAATATCCCAACACTGCCGCCACACGGGTCTGCTGCAGCATGATTTCGGAAATCCAGATGCGATAAGGGTCATTCGTTCGCCGCCACGGCAGGTCTCGGGCATTTTCTCGATACCACTTCAACAGCGGCTCTTGAATCTCCATAAACATCATTTCACTTGTCAAGTTTTCGTGTTTCATGGTATCATCATACCACGGTTTTCGTTTCCTGCCCACACTTTTTTCGGATTTGAGGTGAAGTTTGTGTTGCGTGTCGTGTTTTTAGCGCACAGCGGTTTTCTGGTGGAATTAGACCATGTATGCCTGCTGTTTGACTGGTGGAAAGGGGAATTGCCTACGCTTCCCAAAAAGCCCTTGCTGGTCTTTGCCAGTCATGTTCACGCAGATCACTTTGACCCGCATATTTTCATCTTGGGGCAGCGCACAAATGTCCAGTTCCTGCTGGGAAGTGATTTTCGCCTAACGCCAAAAAATCTGGAGAAGTGGCAGGTAAATGAATCCACCGCCGCCCTCTGTCGCCGCTGCGGCAAACAGGATCGTTTTTCCCCTTTGGAGGGTGTTACTGTTGAGACCGTTCCATCCACCGATCAGGGTGTGGCCTTTCTGGTCACTGCCGATGGGCATACGATCTTTCACGCAGGCGATCTGAACTGGTGGCACTGGGAGGGCGAGACCGACGCTTACAACCACAATATGGCTGCAAACTTTAAGCGCTATGTGGAGCCTCTGCGCGGGCGCAGGATCGACCTTGCCATGCTGCCATTGGACTCTCGCTTGGGAACTGCCGGTTTTATGGGGCCAAAATACTTTTTGGAGCTGGCGGAAATCCAGCACTTTTTACCCATGCACCAATGGGATAATTACCGTTTTACCGAAGAATTTTTGCATCTATATCCGCAGTTTAGCAGTTGCACAACTCCCATCTCCAAAGCGGATCAGGTTTTTTATTTTAGCTGATTGGAATATCCCGCAGAAAGGGCTTTGTTTTGATACAAAGCCCTTTCTATTTCTGTAAAATAAGGATTGTATTTCATATCCTGTCGTGTTACACTTTATGAGCTGATGATCGTGTTTTCGCCACGATCATCTATTTTTCCCTTAGAATGGAGATTTACATGAAGCAGAAGAACCCCATTTGGAGCGCATTTTTGGCAGCGTTTCCATGTACGATCCCGGTGCTGACCGGCTATGCATTTTTAGGCATGGCGCTTGGCATTTACATGAGTGTTGCCGGGTTCAGCGTTTGGCTCACGCTTTTGATGGGCCTTGCCATTTATGCAGGCAGTTTGGAATTTCTGGCTGTCAGCATTTTGGTTGCGCCCTATGCCCCCCTGCAAACCTTTATTGTTTCTTTGATGCTGCAGGCTCGCCATTTGTTTTATGGGATCACACTTCTGGAAAAATATAAAGATTCCGGTTGGAAAAAGCCTTATTTGATTCATGCCATCACCGATGAAACATTCAGTATCAACTGTACGGCTGAGGTTCCGGAGCACGTGGATCGTGTCTGGTTCTATTTCTTCACCTCGCTGCTGGATCACTCCTATTGGGTGATTGCCTCCATAATCGGCGGCGTTTTGGGTAACCTGATTCCTTTTAATTCCGAGGGTCTGGACTTTGTGATGACGGCTATGTTCGTGGTCATCATGTTGGAACAATGGCTGAAAGACGACGACCATTCCAGTGCCTGGATCGGCCTGATCGCCAGCGTAGGCTGCTTGATGATTTTCGGGCCGGATAACTTCCTGATCCCCACTATGATCTGCATTCTGGCTGCGCTTACCGTTCTGCGCAAAATCAAAACGAAAGTGGTAGGTGACATCAAATGACCCTTCCCCAGATTCTAATTACGCTTGCCATGTGTGCTCTGGCAACTGCCATCACTCGTTTCCTACCCTTCCTCATTTTCAGTTCCAAGCGCCCCACTCCCCAGTTTGTGCTGTATTTGGGCAAGGTTCTTCCCGGTGCGATTTTCAGCATGCTGGTGGTGTATTGCTTAAAAAATGTAACTCCACTCCAATACAGCTACGGTCTCCCGGAGCTGATCGCCATTCTTCTGACTGCCGGGCTGCATCTCTGGAAGCGCCAGATCCTGCTGTCCATTGCTGCCGGAACCGTATGTTATATGCTGCTGATCCAGATGGTGTTTGTTGCTTGAATTGATCAAAAAATTACCGACTTCTACGAAGTCGGTAATTTTTTTGATCTCATTTTAACAGCAGGTATGGATCTGATATGTTTTTGGCATCGGTCACTTCCGGAACAAAGCCACAAGTCTTAGAGCGTGCAGCAACACCATCCCGCAATGCAGCAGCTTCCGCTCCCGTGGTCTCGGCATAAATGGTATCCACCAGAGGTGCCAGGCTGCTCAGCCGATGGCCGGCCGCTTCATTGCTGCCGTTTTGGATGGTCTCGGCAGACAGCTCCACCGACAGCAGCACACCTTCCGGCAATGCCGCCCGAATTTCTTTGAGCAGAGACTCCAATGTCTCCACATGGTTCACGCCACCGTCATTCATATCTTCCATATTCCCGTCGGTAGGATAGGCAAATCCGGTCAGTAAGATCTCGTTAAAACCCATTTCGGCAGCCTCTACAGCCATTTCGCATATTTTCTGACGTGTGCGTGCCTTATTGGCATCGAGCCACTGGCTGTTATTGCCATCAAAGAAAATATAGCCGCTCAGGTTGCGCAGGCCCATATCCGTGACCCACTGTTTCGCCGTAAATGGATCGTGCAGCGTGTTGATGCGTGCGATGGTATGCACATCACTCTCCGCTATATCATGCACTGCGGTGATAACGGCGGTAGTCGCTTTGATGGAGCCGGGGATCGCACTCTCAGAGTCGAACCAGACCATGCCATCGGCATCTTTCAGGGTAATCGCGGCCGCCTGATGGTCTGTTATCCCGCTTGCCCATGCCGTGTTGATCGCCTCCGGCCCATTTTTCAACGTCTCCTCTGTCACAGAAAAGGCGTTGGTATAGCGAGTAAAGGAAGCAGCCGATTCCGCAGCGTCTTCCTCCGTGTCACCATCGCCAAAAACCAGTTCTACATCATCCGGAGAGAGCGGGCGGGTCTGTACCGACCACTCCGGCAGGCGAATGTGAGGCGTTCCATTGGCATCATAATAAATACGGCTTTGCAATAACAAGAATGCCGCCGCAGCTAAAATGATGATGCTCAGTAGAATCGCCAGTGCAATCTTTCCCTTATTTCCTCGTCCACTATAACTACGGTATCCTCTGGTACCTGATGCCATTTTCTCGCCTCATTTCTGCTCAGTCGTGTTTTGTAAAAGCACCGCATCATGCAGTGGACGCATGGCGTTCACAGTATGGTGCGGTGTTGTGATTGAATTGCGTGATTAGCCCTCCAGAGCCATCATTTTGTCCACGCGGCGCTGATGACGGCCACCCTCGAACTCGGTGGTCAGGAACACTTCCACCATGCGGTTGGCCATGTTCTTGCCGGTAAAGCCGGCGCCGATAGCCATCACGTTGGCGTCATTGTGCTTGCGGGTCATCTCAGCTTCCAGGCTGTCGGCGCAATGTGCGCAGCGAATGCCCTTGATCTTGTTTGCAGTAATAGAGATACCGATACCCGTGGTGCAGATCACGATGCCCTTGTCGCACTTGCCCTCAGCAACAGCGCGAGCGGCAGCGGCGCCGAAATCGGGATAGTCGCAGCTGTCCAGATTGTAGCAGCCAAAGTCCTCCACCTCATGACCCATACCCTGAATGGTCTTGATAATCTCCTGCTTTAACTCATATCCGCCGTGGTCGCAGCCCAATGCAATTTTCATAGTCTTTTCTCCTTATGCCCTGCAGAGCTCTCTGCCGGTTATTTTTCTATAGTTTACACGTTTTATCTGCGAAAATCAATCGCAATCCTCACAACTCATGCCAAATCGGATTCCGTTTTTCAAAGGTGCAGAAGCGCCGGAAACCGCATTCCCGTAGCAGCTCCTGCCGCTCCCGTACTGCACAGCCTACAAAGCGGGGATCATGGGCGTCAGTACCCAATGTGATGATCTCGCCGCCTAAGTCGTGATACAATTTCAGCCACTTGGCATCCGGAAGCGGGGTATTTCCCCGATTGGTATTTAATTCTATCCCGCAACCGTTGGAAATCAGCGTTTTCAGCACACTCTCTACTTCTGCTTCAAATCCGTCAAAAGTCAGATGAAAGCCTTTATTTTCATTCAGATAGCGCAGCGGCAGTGTCAAATGTCCCAGAACGCTGAATTTCCCGTACTCCGCCAGTTCCTGCACCTGCTCCAGATAATCACGGATACCCAATCGCGCTTGCGCATCATTTTCAGGAGCAAAGTCGTACAGATCGAGTCCACCGAATCCGGCAGACAGCATATGGATGGAGCCGATCACGAAGTCCAGCTCCGGTGCGCCTTGCAGCAGGTGGTCAATATGCTCCGGTGCCCACTGCGCATCTCCCAACTCGATACCCAAACGCAACTGGATACGCTCGCCCACATCAGCCTGTACTTTAGCATAATCCGTGCGCAGCAGCTCCCAGTCATAGGGGCCCCGCAAATCGGTCTTTCCCCAAACCAGAGGCTCTATATGGTCGGTAAAACAGATCTCGTCTAATCCCATTGCAATGCCTGCCTTCGCCATCTCCGTCATGGAGTGGCTGGCATCCGGGGAAAATTGGGTATGCATGTGGTAATCAGCCAGATACATGGTGTTCCTCACTTTTTGAACTTCTTGAAGAAGTTTTTCCGCTCCTCGTAATTGTTGTCGCCCACGGTCTCCGCAAACTTCTTCAAAGCCTCTTTCTGCTCTTTATTCAGGTTGCGGGGTGTCTCAATGTAGACCGTCACATACTGATCGCCACGACCTCGCCCGTTGATGGAGGGGCTTCCCTTGCCCTTCAGGCGGAAAGTTGTGCCGCTTTGGGTGCCCTCCGGCAAATCATATTTTACCTTGCCGTCAATGGTGGGGATCTCCAATTCTGCGCCCAAACAAGCCTGCGCAAATGTAATAGGTGCGTTGCACAGCACGGAAGTTCCCTCTCTGCGGAACAGCTCGTGGGGGCGAACGGTAATGGTCACCAGCAGATCACCGGCAGGGCCACCGTTCTTGCCGGCATGGCCCTGACCGCGAATGGAAATGGTCTGTCCATTGTCGATACCTGCGGGAATGCTGGCCTTGATGGTGCGATGCTTACGCTCCAAGCCGCTGCCACGGCAGGTGGTGCAGGGGGAATGAATGATCTTGCCCTTGCCGCCGCAGCGGCCGCAAGGAGAAGTGGTTGCAAACACGCCCATGGGGGTCTGGCGGCGCACCTGCACCTGACCGCTGCCATGACAGTCCGGGCAGGTTTCCGGCTGGGTGCCGTTGGCACAACCCGATCCATGGCAGTCATTGCA
>JAKSQE010000054.1 GCA_024404295.1 Oscillibacter sp. | reverse complement strand
TGGTCAACGTACCGAGCAGTAACTGCTGCGCCTGAGTCAACTTGTCCTCTCCGGTGGCCAGCATGCCCAATGCGTTGCGAACGTACTGATACAGCATCTGCCCTTCTCCTGTCAGTGTCACACCACGAGGGGAGCGGGCAAACAATCTGGCTTGCAGAGCTGTTTCCAGTTGCTTAATGGACTGACTGACGGCAGACTGGGAAATATACAGGTTTTTTGCCGCTGCGGAAATGTTTCCTGTCTCCGCCACCTCTTTGAATACACGGTACAACTCCAATTTAACTGCCATATGCGGCCTCCTGCGATCAGTTTTTCTTATCATTTTGTCCTTAATTATAAGCTATTATTTTTGAGCCTGCAATGTTTTTTATGATTTGGCCGCAAGTTTCTCCAAAAAAGCACATCGGTACTGTTCAAAATACCCTCACTTTGGTATACTAATATCTTAAGATTATAATTACGGGAGGGGTCGACCATGCTGCACCACATTCTTGCCATCGGTGACATCGTAGGCGAATCCGGTTTAAAGCATCTGGAGCAAAATTTACGTCCTCTGCAACGTTTGAAACACATCGACTTTACCGTGGTAAACGGTGAGAACGCCTCCAGCGTAGGATTGACTCCAGAGCAGGCATGGCGGATGTATGATGCCGGTGCGGATGCCGTCACACTTGGTAATCACACATTTGGTCGTATGCAAATCACCACACTGTTGGAGGAAGCTTCCTGGCTGCTGCGGCCTGCTAACCTTTCCCCCCGTGCACCCGGTCACGGCTGTGAAATATTTGATCTCAACGGCCTGCGCATTCGGGTGATCAACCTGATTGGCCGCTGTGACCTGCAATGGAACAGTGAAAACCCCTTTACTACCGCAGACAAGCTGTTGGATAAAGGCGACGCCGATTACACGCTGGTAGATTTTCATGCAGAAGCCACCAGCGAGAAATTGGCTATGGGTTATTATTTAGACGGTCGTGTCAGTGCTCTGTGGGGCACCCACACTCACGTTCCCACAGCTGATGAGCGGGTCTACCCCAAGGGCACCGGTTATATCACCGATTTGGGCATGACAGGCCCTATCGAGTCTGTATTGGGTGTTGACTACCATCAGTCCGTAGAGGGCTTCTTAGGGGGGCTTCCCGGCCGTTACCGCAACCCTGACGGCCCCTGTAAAATGCAAGGCGCTATTTTCACATTGGATAGCAACACCGGACTGTGCGTTGGTGTGGAGCGCATTGACATTCGTTAACACAAATGATAGAGAGGTAACACAGCATGTCCATTCAGAAGGTGAGAGAGTATTTCCGTCCTTTGGGAATCGAAGATCGGATTCGGGAATTTGAGGTTTCTTCTGCTACCGTTGAACTGGCGGCCATTGCCGTCGGTGTAGAAGGAGCCCGAATTGCCAAAAGTCTGAGTTTCAAAGTGGATGAAAGTCCTATTATCGTTGTGGTAGCCGGCGACGCCAAGGTGGATAACAGCCGCTACAAGGCTCAGTTCCACACGAAAGCCAAAATGCTGACCCATGAGGAGGCGCATATCCTCATCGGCCACGATGTAGGCGGCGTGTGTCCCTTTGCTCTGCCCGAAAATGTGAAAGTCTATCTGGATGAATCTCTAAAGCGGTTTGAAACCGTCTTCCCCGCCGCAGGCAGTGACAACAGCGCTGTGGAGATGACTTTGCCTGATTTGGAACGCTATTCTTCCAACTTTCAACATTGGGTGGATGTCTGCAAGGCATGGCGCCCCGAGGAACAGTGATGCTTCATTTTATTCATGCGGCCGATTTCCATCTGGACAGTTCTTTTGCCGCCCTGTCTCCTCAACAGTCTGCTGCCCGCCGCAGAGAGAGTCGTGAACTCCCCCTTCGGCTTGCAAACTATGTGAATCAGCACGATATTGATTTGGTTTTGCTCTCCGGTGACCTGTTTGACAGTGCCAACAGTTTTCGGGATACGGCTGAGCAGCTTTCCAATGCCTTTGGGCAGATGAATGCGCAGGTCGTTATTGCTCCCGGCAACCATGACTGGTACGGTCCCGGAAGTCCTTGGCTGACTGTGAAATGGCCCGAGAATGTTCACCTTTTCACATCTCCCTCTATGACTTCCTTGGAATTTCCGCAGCAGAACCTGGTCGTTCACGGTGCCGCATTTACGTCTCCATATCAGGAAAGCGGTTTTTTATCTGGTTTTTCTGCTCCCGCCGACGAAAAAATACATATCGGCCTGCTTCATGGTGACTTTGACTATGCAGATTCACCTTATTGCCCCATCAGCCGTGCAGAAGTTGCTGCCAGCGGTCTTCGCTATCTGGCGTTGGGTCATATCCATAAACGCACCGAACCCATTTCCTGCGGTGAAACCGTTGTGGCTTGGCCCGGTTGTATCGAAGGGCGTGGATTTGACGAATTGGGCGAAAAGGGATTCTACGAGGGAACGGTTGCAGATGATGGTAAAATGGAGCTCCGGTTCGTTCCCTTTGCCCATCGCCGTTATGAAATTTTGGAAGTTGATGTCACCGGTCAAGATCCGCGGATCGCTATAGAAAATGTACTTCCCGGCGAAACTGTCCTGCACCTTTACCGTATTTTGCTCACCGGCGAAACGGATGAACGCGGAGTCAATGTGACTGCTTTGCAGGAACTGTTGGCTGATCGTTTTTATTCATTAGAAATTCGGGATCACACCCGGATCGCTCAGGACATTTGGGCCCGAGCGGAAGAAGATTCCCTGCGCGGTCTGTTCCTGAAAGAATTACAGCAAAAACTCTCTTCCGCTGTCTCTGAAGAGGAACGGGCACAAATTACTGCCGCTGCTCGTTTTGGCTTGGCAGCTCTGGATCATCGAGATCTTGGATAGCAAAAAAGTTCCCATTTGCACTGCAAATGGGAACTTTTTATGATTATAACCCGAAGAATCAGACGTTAAAGCGGAAGTAGACCATATCGCCGTCCTGCACAACGTACTCCTTGCCTTCGCTGCGGAGCTGACCCTTTTCCTTGGCAGCATTGACGCTGCCGTACTTCACCATATCGTCATAGGCAATGACTTCGGCGCGGATAAAACCACGCTCGATGTCGGAGTGGATCTTACCGGCGGCCTGAGGTGCCTTGGTACCCTTCTTGATGGTCCATGCACGGCACTCGTCCTTACCGTAAGTCAGGAAGGAGATCAGGCCCAACAGAGCATAGCTACACTTAATCAGACGATCCAAACCAGACTCGGCAATGCCCAGTTCCTCCAAGAACATTTCACGCTCTTCGCCCTCCAACTCGGCAATGTCCTGCTCCAGCTTGGCACAAATCGGAAGCACCTGACTTCCCTCAGCCTCGGCCAGAGCCTTGACTTTCTGCAAGTATTCGTTTCCATCCTGATTGGCAAACCCATCCTCGTCCATGTTGGCGGCGTAAATGATGGGCTTCAAGGTCAGCAAATCGGACGTTGCGATCAGGGCCTTATCGTCATCGGTGCAGTCAAAGGTACGGGCGGATTTGCCTGCATCCAGATGCTTTGCCAGATCCTGAAACACATCGACTTCATGCAGGAACTTCTTGTCACCCTTGGCGGCCTTCTGTGCTTTCTCCACACGACGCTGCACCATCTCCAGATCAGCCATAATCAATTCCATATCGATGGCCTCAATATCACCCACAGGGTCCACAGGCACATTGGTGCCGGCATCAGCCACCACGTGCATGATATTTTCATCATCAAAGCAGCGGACCACATGGACAATGGCATCGGTCTCACGGATATTGGCCAGGAACTTGTTGCCCAGACCGGCGCCCTTGCTGGCGCCCTTCACCAGACCGGCGATGTCCACAAATTCCACCACGGCGGGCGTCTTTTTGTTGGGTTCATACATCTCAGCCAGCTTGTCCAAACGCTCATCCGGAACCGTGACCATACCCACATTGGGGTCAATGGTACAGAAGGGATAGTTTGCGCTCTCCGCACCGGCATTGGTAATGGCATTAAACAAAGTGCTCTTGCCCACATTGGGCAATCCTACGATACCTAATTTCATATATACGCATTCTCCTTATCTTTATTGAATAAATCGGCCTTTATTCCGCAGAAATCAGCTAATAATGATACAATTTTGCGTTTTGAATAAACGCTTATCTGTTCTTATAGTGATTTCATAATCTTTCAGGTAAGTATTATATCTGAAATTTGTAAAGGTCGCAATACAATTTCACCGAAAAACAGGAAAAAGTGTTACAGAAGAATCGGATACTCCTGTCTGGTCGATTTTTTATTAACCGCTTCCCCTCCGTGGTTTTTCTCATAATATCAATAACAGATGCATGCAAAAAAGC
Source organism: Oscillibacter sp. (assembly GCA_024404295.1). Taxonomy (GTDB): domain Bacteria; phylum Bacillota; class Clostridia; order Oscillospirales; family Oscillospiraceae; genus Oscillibacter. The sequence continues at coordinate 3,882 of JAKSQE010000054.1, read as the reverse complement.
ACGTGGAACCTGATCGTTTCGCACTCTTTTACGTATGGATTTTGTAACAGTGCGAAAGGACCCCGCTGTCTTTCACAGCGGGGTCCTTTTTGTATAGAGTGATTATTTATATGCGAAATAGCAATTACTCGGCCATCTTCTTGTACTTGGCGTAACGTGCCTTTGCATCGGCTACGTTCTTGGCGTACAAGGCCTCAGCCTTCTCGGGGAAGTTGTTTTGCAGAGAAGCAAAACGGTTCTCGCCCTTCAGATAATCCATGATCTTGTCGGTATCGGGCTCAGGAGAATCCAGTTGGAAGGGATTCTTACCCTCGGCAATCCGGCGAGGATCATAGCGGTACAGATGCCAGTAACCGCACTCCACAGCCTTCTTCATCTCGCTCTGTGTGCAACCCATACCGGCCTTGATACCCTGCTCCAGGCAAGGGCAATAGCAAATAACAATGGAGGGACCGTCGTATTCTTCAGCCTCACGCAGCGCCTTCAAGGTCTGAGCCTGATCGTAGCCCATAGCCACCTGTGCCACATACACATAGCCATAGCTCATCAGGATAGCGCCCAGATCCTTCTTAGCGATCTGCTTACCGCCTGCTGCAAACTTGGCAACTGCGGAAGCGGGGGTGGACTTGGAAGACTGGCCGCCGGTGTTGGAGTACACCTCGGTGTCCAGAACCATGAGATTCACATCGCGGTTCTGTGCCATCACGTGGTCGATACCGCCAAAGCCAATATCATAGGCCCAGCCGTCACCGCCAATAGCCCAGACAGACTTCTTGGCCAGGAATTCTTCATTCTCCAGGACGTTCTTCACATCCTCGGTCTGCTCGGCAGATTTCAGAGCAGCAATCAGTTCATCGGTGACCTTGCGGCTCTGGGCCTTATCGCTCCAGTTGTTCAGGAAATTCTCAACTGCCTCGGTGGCAATTCCTGCTGCCTTGATATTCTCAAGACGGATGAGCAGCTCCTTACGGATAGACTCCTGTGCGTTCAGGAAACCAAATGCAAACTCAGCGTTGTCCTCGAACAGAGAGTGCTCCCAGGCAGGGCCGTTGCCGTTGCAGTCCTTGCAGTAAGGCAGAATGGGTGCGCCGCCGGAAATAGCGGAGGAGCAGCCTGCTGCGTTGGCAATGTACATCCGCTTGCCCACCATCTGGCTCACCAACTTGATGTAGGTGGTCTCAGCGCAGCCTGCACAGGCAGAGGAGAACTGGAAGTAGGGCTTTGCGAACTGCATGGTCTTTACGCTCTTGTTGCTGATGATGTCCTCCTTGAGGTACTTGTCATCCATCGCAACCTTATCGAAGTTCTCCTGCTCGGGCTTCATCTCCTCGAAGGGAGTCATGACCAAAGCGCCCTTTTCCACTGCAGGACAAGCAGTGAGGCATACGCCACAGCCCAGACAGTCATAAGGAGAAACCTGCATACGGAACTGATAAGCGGGAGCATCCTTGCCCAGACCCTTTGCCGGAGCAGTGATGAAGGAAGCGGGAACACCTGCCTTCTCCTCCTCGGTCAGCAGTACGGGACGAATGGCTGCATGGGGGCAGCACATGGAACAGCGGTTGCACTGGATACAGGCCTCGGGGTTCCAAGCAGGGACCTTAGCGGCAACGCCGCGCTTGGAGATAGCAGAAGTACCATTCTCCCAAGTACCGTCAAGCACACCGTGCTTCTGGAACACGGATACGGGCAGCTTGTCGCCCTGCTGACGATCGCAGGGGATCACGATGTCCTTCACAAAGTCGGACACGTTCAGTTCCACAGCAGGAACATCCTGTGCATTTGCCCAGCTCTCGGGGATCTCCACCTTCACGGCGGCATTGATGCCCAGGTCAACAGCTGCATTGTTCTTATCCACAACTGCCTGGCCAGCCTTCTTGAAGTAAGAATTATAGTTGTTCTTCTTCATGTCCTCCACTGCCATCTCAATGGGGATGACTTTGGTAAGGGCAAAGAAAGCAGCCTGCAGAATGCTGTTGGTGCGGTTTGCGGGCAGACCCACCTCCACAGCGCGCTTAGCAGCATCGATGATGTAGAAGTTGGCGTGCTTGTTGTAGAGGTCACGCTTCATCTTGGGAGTCAGATGCTCCTCCAGTTCCTCTACCGTCCAGGGGCAGTTCAGCAGGAAGGTACCGCCGTCCTTCAAGTCAGCGGTGGTATCATACTTCTTGACGTAAGTAGGTGCGTGAACTGCCACGAAATCAGCGGAGTTGACGTTATAAGTAGAGCGGATGGGGGTATCGCCAAAGCGCAGATGGCTCTGGGTCAGACCGCCGGACTTCATGGTATCGTATGCAAAGTAAGCCTGTGCATACTTGCCGGCCACCAAACCAATGGTGGAGATGGCATTCTTGTTGGCGCCCACGGTGCCGTCGCCGCCCAAGCCCCACAGCTTGCAGGAAACCTGACCGGGATGGGGCAGCTCAATTTCGGTGTAATCCAGAGAGGTATTGGTCACATCGTCGATGATGCCGATGGTAAAATTGTTCTTGGGAGCATCCTGCTTCAGGTTGTCATAGACTGCGATGAACTGGCCGGGAGTGGTGTCCTTGGAGGACAGGCCGTAACGGCCACCCACCACCTTGATATCCGTTCTGCCAGCCTGATTCAGTGCGGTGACCACATCCAGATACAAAGGCTCACCCACGGAGCCGGTCTCCTTGTTGCGGTCGAGAACGGCGATCTTCTTAACGGTTGCGGGAATTGCATCGGAGAAGTGCTTGACGGAGAAGGGACGGAACAGATGCACCTGCAGCAGACCCACCTTACAGCCCATTGCGTTCAGATAATCCACGGTCTCTTTCACTGCCTCAGAGGCAGAGCACATGACCACAATGACTTCCTCCGCATCGGGAGCACCGTAGTAGTTGAACAGCTTATAGTCACGGCCGGTGATCTTGTTGATCTCGTCCATGTAGTGCTGCACGGTATCAGGCACGGAGGCTGCCTTGACATTGGCGCCCTCCTTGCACTGGAAGTAGATATCTGGATTGACATTGTTGCCGCGGTTGCTGGGATGCTCGGGGTTCAGAGACTCACGGCGGAAGGCCTTTAGTGCCTCCATATCCACCAGAGGACGCAGATCCTCATAGTCCAGAGCCTCGATGCGCTGCATCTCATGAGAGGTGCGGAAACCATCGAAGCAGTGCATGAAGGCATAGCGGGCACTAATGGCAGACAGGTGAGCAACAGCAGCCAGATCCATGGCCTCCTGGGGGCAGGAGGACATCAGCATGGCGTAGCCGGTCATACGGCAGGTCATGAAGTCGGTGTGGTCACCGAAGATGGAGTGGTGGTTGGAGGTGACAACACGAGATGCCACATGCATGACAGAGGGCAGGAACTGACCGCCCATGGCATACATGGCGGGAATCATCAGCATCAGACCCTGAGAAGATGTGAAAGTGGTTGTCAGAGCGCCTGCCTGCAGGGAGCCGTGGCAGGTACCGGCAGCACCGGCCTCGGACTGCATTTGAATGACATCTACAGTAGAGCCAAACAGATTCTTCTTGCCCTTGGCAGACCACTCATCCACCTTCTCCGCCATGGGAGAGGACGGTGTACTGGGATCGATGGCGGCAACCTCCGCCAACGCGTAAGCCACAGGTGCCGCCGCGGTGTTGCCGTCCATAACAACATATTTCTTGGACAAGAACTCTTCCTCCTTATCTCTGGACACGGCCGGAGGCGTTGCCGCCAGCCAGATTCTCCACCTCTGCGATGGAGACCAGATTGAAGTCATGCTCAATGGTGTGCTTAAGGCAGGATGCGGCAATGGCGAAGTTAATGGCCTTCTGGCTCTCATAGCCGCTCATCAGTGCGTAAATCAAACCGCCGCCAAAGCTATCGCCGCCGCCCACGCGGTCAACCATGTCAATGCGG
>JAKSQE010000053.1 GCA_024404295.1 Oscillibacter sp. | reverse complement strand
GAGCCAGTCGACTTAAATACGGCAGAGCAAGAAGATCTGGAACGGCTGCCCGGTATCGGAGAAGAACTTGCCAGAAGGATCCTTGCCTATCGGGAAGAGACCGGCGGATTTACTTCTCTGGAGGAATTGATGAACGTATCTGGCATCGGTGAGAAAAAGTTTGCTGCGCTGGATGGGTATATTACAGTGAATGGAGGGGACGAGCCGTGAGAATTCTTGTGGTCGATGATGAGAAAACCTTGGTAAAAGGCATGAAGTTCAACCTGGAAAACGAAGGCTATGAGGTAGAATGCGCTTATGATGGTGCCGCTGCTGTGGAATTGGCCAGAGAAGGACGGTTCGACCTCTTGATCTTAGATGTGATGATGCCGGAGATGGATGGCTTGGAAGCCTGCGTTAAGATCCGTGAGTTTTCCAATGTCCCAATTATTATGTTAACCGCAAAAAGCGAAGATGCGGACAAGCTGATGGGGTTTGAATCCGGTGCGGACGACTATTTGACAAAGCCGTTTAACATTCTGGAATTGAAAGCCCGCGTGCGAGCATTGCTGCGCCGTGCAGCGGGTGTGCAGCGCAGCCAGGGAACGCTGTTGACTGTGGGCAACCTGACATTGAACACGGAAGAACGGGTAGCGCTGCGGGACGGAGAAACGGTGGAGTTGACAGCCAAAGAGTATGATCTCATCGAGCTACTGATGCGGAACCCTCGCCGCGTATACAGTCGTGAGAACCTGATGAATGTGGTTTGGGGTTATAGCTATGTGGGAGATTATCGAACGGTGGATGTACACATTCGTCGTCTGCGTGAAAAGTTAGAGAACAATCCGGCAGAACCGGATCACATCATGACGAAGTGGGGAGTTGGCTATTATTTCAAAGGATGAACAGAGCCCCTACTGGGCCAGCCTAAAATTTAAATTTGGCTTGAGTTACATCTTCATCATTGCTGCCGTCCTTCTCTTGATGAATACCTACCCGCTGATGGTTTCGGAGGATCTGGTATTTCGCTCCAAAGAGGCATCCATGCAGAACAGCGTGTCTGTCATGGTGTACTCTCTGTCCGGACTGGATCGGCTGAATGAGGAAAATGTCAGCGATGCCATGGCGGTGGTGGAAGAAACAGGACTGAGCCGTATACTGGTGACGGACAGCGCAGGCAGGGTGCTTTATGACACCCGTGAGACCGGCAGCGCTCTGGGAAAATATGCCCTTTATGCGGAGCTGGTCCAGGCTTTGATGGGAAATGATGTGTTCTCCTGCAGCTATCATACCGGTGCATTCCGCAGTCATGCCTCTTCGCCGGTGCTGTATCAAAACCAGATCATCGGCGCCGTTTATGCCTACGAATATGATACGGAGCAGGCAGCGCTGCTGGAGGGTTTGCAGAGCAACCTGCTGCGCGTGTCAATAGGCATCGCTATTGCAGTTTTGCTGCTGAGTTTCGTGTTGTCCCGTGCATTGACCGGCAAGATCAGCAAACTGCTGACGGCCATTCGGCAGGTACGCTCCGGTGCATACAGCCACCGAGCGGAGATTCGGGGACATGATGAGATCGCGCAGATCGCAGATGAGTTTAACAGCCTGACCGATCGCTTGCAGGTGACGGAAGATACACGCCGCCGCTTTGTGTCAGATGCGTCCCATGAGCTGAAAACACCGCTGTCTGCCATTCAGTTACTGACGGATTCCATCCTGCATACGGACAATATTGATCCTGAGACAACGCGAGAGTTCGTGGCGGATATTGGAGCAGAGGCACAGCGCCTGACCCACATTACGGAAGATCTGCTGAAACTGACTCGACTGGATAATGATATTTTAGATGTCCCCACCGAGGTGGATGTGGAACCGGTGCTGGAGCAAGTCATGCGTATGGCAAGCCTGCTGGCGCAGGAACAGGGCGTGGAACTGACCTATCGAACTACTGGACGGTGCCGTGTTTTGGCAACAAGAGGCGAAGTCCATCAGGTGATCTATAACCTGACAGATAATGCAGTGAAGTATTCCGGAAAGAACGGCATCGTATGGGTCCATCTGGAGGAAAAAGACGATCAGGTGGTTCTAACGGTTGCAGATAACGGCCCGGGTATTCCGGAAGCGGATCTGCCGCGCATTTTTGAGCGGTTTTATCGTGTGGACAAAGCACGATCCCGTGCGGCCGGAGGTACCGGACTGGGCCTTTCTATTGTGCATGATACTGTGACCAAGCGCGGCGGCAGTGTGCGCGTGGAAAATCGTCCGGATGGTGGCGCAATGTTTACTGTCTGCTGGCCTGCACAGAAGGGAGGCCAGGACGCATGAAACGCTGGATCGTATGTATTCTCTGCATTGTGCTGTCTGTTGCTATTGGATACACGTTTGTTGGCCCCGGTGAAAACCGAGAGGGGACGGAATATGAAGTCTTTTTTCGGGAAAGAGATCTTTCTGATACCCACAGCGGTGATGCGCTGCGCCCGGAGTTGGTGAAACTATCGGATGAAAGCGGCAGTCAGGAACGAATGGAGCAGCTGCTGGAGCGGCTGCTGCAGGGCCCTGAAGATGAGACATTGAGCAGCGTTATTCCTGCGGGAACCACGTTGCTGTCTGTAAGGCATAACGGTGTGTTGGCCACGGTGGATCTGTCCAACCAGTACAGCGCACTTTCCGGTGTGGAACTGACTTTAGCAGATTATGCCATCACCCAAACGCTGACCCAACTGCCGGAAGTGATGCTGGTTAAAGTTACGGTTCGTGGAAAGGAAATTCCTTACCGCAGCGGACGAATCCTCTCTCAACGCGATATTTTATTTTCTCCGAAAGAAGACGTGGTCAGCAACGTGGAAGCCATGCTCTATTTCTTGGATGAAGAGGGGACATTTATCCCAACCATGGAAACGCTGAACCTCTACGAGGGCGATACGCAGGTGAGTGCTGTTGTGCGAGCACTGGAGAATGGCCCTCAGAGCAAAGAACTGCTTCCTGTCATTCCACCGGATTTTCGGGTTCGTGCTGTGTGGCAGGTAGAAAACGAATGTTATGTAAACTTCTCGTCGAAGCAACTGGAAAGCTTGGAAAATGAGAGCGACTATGACACCATGTGTCAGGGCCTGGAAAAATCTCTGAGCTCTCTGGAAACGGTAGAGAAGGTAAATTTCCTGATCGACGGACAATTCGCGTAAAAAAGGGCATAAAAAAAGTGCTGCAAGTTACCTTGCGGCACTTTTTTGTTGAGAAAATCAGGCCAAGAAACCTTTGAGAATGCATTCTTCAGCTTCCTCAGGAGTCAGACCCAGCGTTTCCAGTTTCAGCAACTGCTCGCCGGCGATCTTACCAATGGCGGCCTCATGGACCAGCTGTGCTTCTGTACAGTTGGCGGTGATGGCGGGAATGGACTTGATCTTGGCATCACCCATGATAATGGAGTCACACTGCACATGACCGAAGCAGGATGCATTTCCCACCATACGGGGGTAGAAAACCTGATTGGATCGATCCTGTGCCACGCTGCGGGAGATCACACGACCCTTAGAATCCTCACCGTCCAGCACGATCTCCATATCGCTTTCGGCCACCTGATCTCCATGGGTCAGCAGACGCTCGGTCACCACCGCCTCTGCGCCTTTTCCACAGACGATCTTTGTGTCACGCTTGGTAGAATCAATGCCGCGGATCTGGGTGGTATCCATCTGGATGGTGGCGCCTTCTTCCAGATATACGACCGTCTGCGGATTCATAATGCGGCCGCCGGTGCCGTCACCCTCGCCATAGTGCTTTTCCGTGTATTTCACCTTGGAATTCTTACCAACGTAGAAGGTGTGGATGCCATCGTGACGACTTTCCTCACCGCCGCAGTTGTGAATGCCACAGCCGGCAATGATCTCCACATCGCAGTTTTCACCGATAAAAAAGTCGTTATAGACCATTTCCTGCACGCCGGACTTGGTGATGATGACAGGAATGTGGCACTTCTCACCGACGGTGCCATCCTTAATACGGATGTCGATGCCGGGCTTATCCTCTTTTCCGGTGATCTCAATATGTTCGGTGGACTGGCGGGCTTCGCAGCCGGAATCTTTACGAATATTCACAGCACCCACAGGCTTGCCCAGCATGTCAGCGATTTTCTCCAACAGGGCGGAATCAACTTCAGTTAACATCTTTTTTCTCCTTTCCTGCTCAATCGCTTAGCGGCTCAGCACCGGGCAGCCGCCCAGCGTGTCTGTCAGGATCTTGGGTAGGATCTCGTCTGCAGTACCGCGATGACGGATGGAACCGTCACCCACCACAATGACCTCATCGGCCAGAGAAATGATACGCTCCTGATGGGAGATGATGATCATGGTCGCATCGCCCTGGCGGTGGATCTGCTCAAACGTCTCAGTGAGGCGGGCAAAACTCCACAGATCGATGCCGGCTTCCGGCTCATCAAAAATCATCAGTTGGCTGCCGCGGGCCAGGATCGAGGCGATTTCAATACGCTTGACCTCGCCGCCGGAGAGGGAGACATCCACCTCACGCTCCAGATAATCATTGGCGCACAGACCGACCTTCGTCAGGTATTGGCAGCACTTGTCTTTGCTCAGCTTCTTATCGCCGGAGGCCAGTGTCAGCAGGTCGCGGACAGTCAGGGCTTTGAAGCGGGGAGGCTGCTGAAAACCATAGCTGATGCCCAGCTTGGCGCGCTCGGTAATGCTCAGGCTGGTGATATCCTGACCGTTCCAGAGTATTTGACCGGAGGTGGGGGTTACCAGACCCATAATGATTTTTGCTAAGGTGGTCTTGCCGCCGCCGTTGGGGCCGGTAAAGACTACCAGCTTGTGATCATCAATGGTAAGCGAAACGTCCTTCAGAATGTCCAGACTTCCGTCTGCATCCTGAACGGTGTAACAGATATGCTTCAATTCCAGCATGGGAAGCTTCCTCCTTTGGGGATCTTAATCCTGTTTATTATGTCAGAATCACTGTAAAATTATAGAAGACTCAAGGGCTTTGCTGCATCAGATCGGAGAGAGATACGCTGTCCAGATATTGATTGATGACTGCGCTCAGTCCGTTCCATAAGGGAAGGGTTCGACAGACGTCTGCTCGATCACAGCCGCTGGCTGTTCCCTGACAGGATACCGGGCTTAATCCACCCTCCGTAATGCGGAGGACTGTTCCTACTGAGCATTTGTTCGGGTCACAGTTCAAGCGGTAGCCGCCGCCCTTTCCGTGCACACCATCTACTAAATTTTCCTTTGAAAGCAGAGCCATGATGCTCTCCAGATATTTCTGAGAGATTTGAAGGCGATCTGCAATGTCACGCAGCGGAATATAAGCTTCGCTGCCGTGTTCGGCCAGATCCACCATGACGCGCAGAGCATAGCGCCCGCGGCTGGAAATCATCATAAATTATGACACCTCCTCCAACCTACTGACTTACTGTGTTGATTTATAGCATATTTACCCTACCATGTCAATAGGTAGAAGAGACACAAATATTTGCCTCCTGCATAGACTGAAGAAAAAGGAGGGGAAACGGATGCAGAATTGTTTACATAATCCTGAAGTGTATGATTTCCGACAGCATGATCAGGTGTGGCAGCGGGTAGGACCGCAGATGGCACCATACCCTGATATGCACATGCAAAACGAAACGACCATGACAGCAACGAACGCAGCCAATCACGGTGGATTGGTTGCCGCACAGGAGGCGACTCTGCCGGGAGCAGTGGAAAATCCCTGCTGCATGGGCAGCGCGGCAGAAGCACTGCTGGAAGTGATAGCGGGATATATTGAAGAGGAATTAGAAGATCAGCGGACGTATCGGGCACTGGCACGAGTAGCACCGGCCTGGGCGCGGCAGCAGTTGCGGCAGATCGCAGACGAAGAGGGGGAGCATGCAAGACGTCTCATGGCAGTTTACTATCTGATCACAGGTACTTGCTACTGTCCGGCAGTGACCTCCGGCAGTATTCATATTGATAGCTGGTGTGCGGCACTGCGAAACCGCTACCACGAAGAAGCCTGCGGCGGACTGAACTACCAACGAACGGCGGATGACACCTCTGACATTTGCCTGTCTCGCCTGCTGACGGAACTGAGTGCCGATGAGTTCCATCATGCAGAGCAGATGATGAAACTGTTGGAACGATCCCTACGCTGCACAAATTAAATTTTTGTAAAGAGCCGCTGCGGGACTTGTCCTTGCAGCGGCTTTTTGCTACAATAACCGCAGAAAATTCAGCAAGAACTGCGGAGGCACTATGTTTACCGGATTTAGTGATGCAACGGTGGACTTTATGTGGGGCATTCGTTTCAATAACGAGAAACCCTGGTTTGAAGCCCATAAAGAGATCTATTTGAAAGAGTTTTATCAGCCTATGAAGGAACTGGGCGCAGAGATGTATGATTTTATCAGCGAAAAGCGCCCGGAAGATGCACTGGTGTACAAGGTGACCCGCATCTACCGGGATGCCCGGCGACTTCATGGCCGCGGCCCCTACAAAGATCACCTGTGGTTCTGCGTGGAGCAGCCTGCCGAAGACTGGACGGCTCGCCCGACCTTTTGGTTTGAATTGGCGCCGGAATACTGGAGTTACGGCATGGGCTACTGGATGACCAAACCGGTGGAGATGGCAAAGCTTCGTGCCCGGATTGACCGAGATCCCAAGACGATGACAAAGCTGACGAAGGAACTGAATAAGAATTCGGAATTTGTGCTTGGGGGAGAGATGTATAAAAAGCCTCGCGCGCAGGCACCCAGTGAATTGCTGGCACCGTGGTATCAGATGAAAAACATTGCGATAACCCATGAGGAAAAGCTGACGGACGAGTTGTTCAGCCGCAACATTGTGGAGCGCTTGAAGCAGGGGTATGAGTTCCTGCTGCCTTATTACGATTATCTGTTGACCCTTCGGAGCGATCCGGAGCCGGAGACCCTGAAATAAAAGGAGAAAAGTGTTATGAAAGAATGTCCTACCAGAGAGGCAGCGTTGGAGCTGCTGAAGAAGTACAATGCGGAGCCGTTTCACATTCAGCATGGCCTGACGGTGGAGGGAACTATGCGCTGGTATGCCAACGAGCTGGGCTATGGCGAGGAGGCTGATTTCTGGGCCACCGTGGGTCTGCTCCACGATGTAGACTTTGAGCAGTGGCCTGAGCAGCATTGCGTCAAGGCCCCGGAACTGCTGAAAGAGATCGGTTGCTCTGATGAGCTGATCCATGCAGTTTGCAGCCACGGCTACGGCCTGTGCTGCGATGTGGCACCCGAGCATGAGATGGAGAAAGTCCTGTTTGCTGCGGATGAGTTGACCGGTCTGGTGGGCGCTGCCGCTCGTATGCGCCCCAGCAAGTCCGTGCAGGACATGGAGCTGAGCTCTCTGAAAAAGAAGTTCAAAGATAAGAAATTTGCCGCCGGCTGCAGCCGTGACGTTATTAAGGACGGCGCTGAGCGTTTGGGATGGGAACTGGACAAGCTGCTGGACATGACCATTCAGGCGATGCGTTCCTGCGAAGATGAGATCAACGCAGCAATGGAAAGCATGTAAAACACTTATCAAAGAAAAATGCGAGGAACCGTTCGTTCCTCGCATTTTTTTAACGGATAAAGTTGAAATAAACGTACAGACCGCTTAGGATGACGATCCACGCGATCAAAATTGCGGGAATGCCAAAACGGAAAGACCGATGCTGCGTCTTGTGGCGGAAAAGCTGCATACCCAACCATGCACCCAATCCACCACCGATGGCTGCCAGAAGAAACAGCGTTTTCTCAGGGACACGGCGCACCTGAGGATGTTTGGCTTTCACTTTGGATAACGCTTTATCCACACCAAAGACCACAAGGGCTATCACATTGATGAGGATCAGCCATATCCAGAGAAGACCCCACTTTGACCCCAAAACCGTGAACAGAAAGAGATTGGATGCAGTAGGAGAAAAAGAGCCCATATCAGCCCTTCAGAGCAGACAGCTCCACAGCGGTCTTTGCAGCAAGACGTGCATTGTTATAGACCAGCTGGATATTGGAAGCCAGAGAATCACCACCGGTGATATCCTTGATCTTAGCCAGCAGGAAGGGCGTGGTGTCCTTGCCGTGGATGCCCAGCTTTACGCTCTCGGCAACAGCCTCGTCGATGGCTTTGTTGATGACGGTAGCATCCATAGAATACTCCTCGGGGATGGGATTGGTGACCAGCATGCCGCCGACCAGACCCATATCCTGCTTGACAAAGAAGGTCTTAGCCAGTTCAGCAGGAGTGTCCAGACGATAGTCCACTTTGAAACCGGACTTGCGGGTGTAGAATGCGGGCAGTTCCTCGGTGCCGTAGCCCACAACGGGGACACCGTGGGTCTCCAGATACTCCAGCGTCAGGCCCAGATCCAGAATGGACTTTGCACCTGCGCAG
>JAKSQE010000052.1 GCA_024404295.1 Oscillibacter sp. | reverse complement strand
GCCGCAACAGCTACCATGGCAGCTATCTCTACACCTCCGACAATGCCACTCCTTTTGAGAGCATGCTGGCAAGTGTAGGCGACAAAGTCATCGCCTACGAAACCGAAAAATATAAAGAGCAGCGGATACTGGCCTTCTCCAACTGGCCCACCACCGACCCATTCTCTTACCCGGAGACCGTTGCCAGCTTCTTTATGAAGTGCGCAAAGGTGGATGTAGAGCATATCCAAAGCACAGACCGGTTTCTTGCCGGGCAGTTTGCGTCCTACCACGTCTATCCCTACTATCCCGACTATCTCTCCTATGTGAAGGACTGGAGTGTCTTTGGTCTTCCCGCTCAGGCTGCGTTCTACACAGAGGACGGCACGCTGAACACCTATCAGGCCTACCTCTCTTTGCTGACGCAGCACCACACCATGCCTGTGGTCATCTCCGAGTTCGGTGTCTCCACCGGACGCGGCATGGCGCAGAAGGATCTGCATACCAACCGAAATCAGGGCAACATGTCTGAAACCCAGCAGGGGCAGGCTCTGATCGACTGTTACAACGACATTCGGGCGGCAGGATGCGCAGGCTGCTGCATTTTCTCCTGGCAGGACGAATGGTTCAAGCGGACATGGAACACGATGTATGCGGTCAATTTGAAGCGAACGCCGTACTGGTCGGATTACCAGACCAATGAGCAATACTTCGGCCTGTTATCTTTTGACCCCGGAGCGGAGCAGTCTGTCTGTTATGTAGACGGAGATCCATCCGAGTGGGATACCAGTCAAGTCGTATGCCGCAATGAAGATATGACCTTATCCATGCAGTACGATGAAAAGTTTCTTTATTTTCTGATCCAAAAAGGCAACTGGGACTTTACCAGTCAGCCGCTTTATCTCCCCATCGATATCACGCCCAACAGCGGCAGCCATTTTTGTGAAAACAATGGGCTATCCTTTGACCGTGATGTGGATTTCCTCCTGACCATTAACGGCACGGAAAACAGCCGTCTCACCGTGCAGGAGCGATATGAAGCGCTCCGCTCCACCTACTCGGAAAATATCACCGGGGTCAACACTTACTTGTCCCAGAACATCCCTGCAAAAGACTCCCCCAAATTTGTCAACATTGATATGATCCTGCAGACGGCAACGCCTCTCCTTACCGCCGATCCCACCGCCCTTGCGGAAGTTTATGAGACCGGAAAACTCACCTACGGCAATGCCAATCCCCTCTGTCCGGGATTTGATTCTCTGGCGGATTTCTGCGTCAACGGAGACTATGCGGAGGTCAAGTTGCCGTGGCAGCTTCTAAACGTTTCCGACCCCTCCCGTATGGAGATCCACGACGACTACTATGACGGCAATTACGGTGTAAAGGGCATTTTCATTGACCGGATGTATCTGGGTATCTCCAACGGTACTTCCGATGCGGTGACTCCCCTCTCCGAAGTTGCCTTACGAGGCTGGAACAACCATGTGACCTACCACGAACGGCTGAAAGCATCCTATCAGATGATGCAAAACGTATGGAAGGAGCAGGGGAATGGTTGAGACATTGATCTACTTCTATCTGACCGTCTGCGTCTCCATGATCCTTTTTAATCTTGTCTGTGCCTGTATCTTTCGCAGGCAGGGTCAAAAGCTGAATCGCAGCAGTCTGCTGTTTGAACAGCAGATCGAGGCACAGATCCGATCCGGCTCCATCACATCCCGCGACGAAGCCGCCATGATCCGAAAGCTGAAACGAGTTTCCAATCTGATGGCTTTTGATGAGACTCTGCGCCGGCTCTATCAGCGAGAACCGGAAAAGACGCAGCAGTATATCATTTCCCTTTCGCCGGTCTTTACCTATTTGACCTTTGAGTACATGGGAAAAGACGCTCTGCTGGCAGCCTACTTCCCCTATCTCATCTTCCAATACGGTATTTTCAAAGGGCAAGACAACCGTACCGTTTCCAAAACGCTGATCAAGCTCCTCTCTGCCGATAATCTCTATTGCCGGGAAAATGCCATGCTGGCTCTCTACACCATCGGCAACGCCGACTCTGTGGTGGAAGCGTTGCAGTGCATTGACCGGTCCGAAGCTTTTCACCACCCAAAGCTCATTTCTGATGGCCTGCTGACCTTTTCCGGGAACCGTGAAGCGCTGGATGTGATCCTTTGGGGTGCGTTTCCCATCTTTACAGATGGCATGAAGGTCGCCGTTCTGGACTATTTCCGATTCTGCGGAGACCTCCACGCCCCACCGATCCTCCGTGTGATGTCGGATCCCGATACCGGCGCAGAGGTTTGTTACAGCTGCATTCGCTATTTCGGCAAGTATCCCAGCAAAGATGCCCTCCCCTACCTGTATACCTTTGCGGCATATGGCGATGCACGATGGGAATTTGTCGCCATTACGGCGATGGCGTTGGCAGGATACCCCTGCAAACAGACTGCAGACCTGCTCAAGCAGCTTCTGCGCAGCCGAAGCTGGTATGTCCGGTACAACGCAGCAGAAAGTCTGGAGCGGCTGCAGGTCCCCTATGAGGAACTGATGGGAGAATTTTTCGGCAGAGACCGCTACGCAATGGAAATGCTGCAATATCAGCATGCCAGAAAAAAACTGACGCAGAAGGAGGATCTGCCGCAATGAGTGGGAATTTTGAATGGGTAAAACCCGTTCTGGATGTCATCAACGGTTTTTTTGTGGTCTATCTCATCGGTTACTCCACCTTTCTTTTTCTCTCTGTCGTAGTCGGCTCCTCTGTACTGTACAAAAGGCGCAAGCAGGAAAAACTGAAAAGTATCCTGCAGCACAATTATAAAGTTCCTATCAGCATTCTTGTCCCGGCATATAACGAGGAGATCACCGTGGTGGAAACGGTACGCTCCCTGCTGGATCTGGACTATGAGCTCTACGAGATCGTCGTCATTGACGACGGCTCTCAGGACAACACCTCGCAAAAGCTGATCAGCGCTTTCCACATGCATGCCATTCGGCGGCCCATGCATTACAAGATCCCATGCCAACCCATTGAATTTATCTACGAAACGATGGACGAAAAGGTCCCGTTGACCTTGATCCGAAAAGCCAACGGAGGCAAAGCCGACTCCCTGAATTTGGGCATTAACGCTTGCCGCTACCCTTACTTCATCTGCATGGACGCAGACTCTGCCCTGCAGCATGACTCCCTGACGAAGATCATGCAGCCCATTTTGTCATCCAAGGACACTGTGGCGGTGGGCGGTGTGATCCGACCGGCCAACGATGTGGAGTTAGAGCACGGCCGCGTTGTGCGCTACAAGCTGCCCGCCAACCTCATCGCCTGTATGCAGGCGCTGGAATATGACCGTTCCTTTCTGGCCTCCCGCATCTTACTGGCGCAGTTCAACGGCTCTCTCATCATTTCCGGTGCATTCGGCTTGTTTAAGAAAGATATCGTCATTCAGGCCGGCGGCTATGACACCGCTACGGTGGGTGAGGATATGGAATTGGTGGTAAAGCTCCACGAATACTGTATCGCCAATGATCTGCCCTATCGGGTAGAATATGTCCCGGACACCGTCTGCTGGTCCCAGGCACCGGAGCGTCTGCGGGATCTTTGCAAGCAGCGAAAACGCTGGCATTTGGGACTGTTTCAATCCATGTGGAAGCACCGCACCATGCTGGTCAATCCCAAGTACGGTGCAGTGAGTCTGATTTCCTATTTTTACTTTCTGGTCTATGAGCTTTTATCCCCTTTTATTGAGATCCTGGGCATTTTCTCAGTCCTTGCAGCCTATGTGTTCGATCTCATCAACGTGCGATTCATGGTGCTGTTCTTTCTGATCTACACAGTATTTGGCTGCGTGCTGACGCTGACGGTATTTTTCGCCCGCATCTACACAGCAGACCTGAAGGTGACTCCCAAAGATGCCGCAAAGGCCATTTTCCTCTGCTTTTTTGAAGTGGCTTTCCTGCGTTTCGTCCTCTCCTGGGTGCGAGCTACGGCTTTTTGGGGGTATCAACGGCAAAAGCTGAACTGGGGTAAAATTCAACGGCAAAAGCTGCAGCTCAAATGATTTCCTTCCTGACTCGCATAGCGTTCTTTGGAAGGACTCCTGTTCATCACGGAGATATCCTTGCAAAGTCGGCGTGATCACGGTATGATGTTGGTAAGATAGCAGATCGTTATTGCTGCCAACAAAAGAGAAAGGCGGAGACACTCATGAGAAGAAGAGACAGAGAAGTGACCGACCTGAATGAGATCCTCCACATTCTTGATACCTGCAAAGTCGTGCATCTGGGATTGGTGGAAGACGGGAAACCCTACATTGTTCCTATGAACTTTGGCTATTCCCTGGAAAACGATGGAAAGCTGGTTCTCTATGTGCACGGCGCATTGGAAGGCCGCAAGCTGGATGTGATTCGCAAAAATCCTGCCTGCTGCGCCCAGATGGAATGTGAGGGGACACTGATCGAGGGAAATGTGGCTTGCCAATATGGCTACAGCTATTATTCTCTGGAGGGCTTTGGCAACGCATATATTGTCGATGACCCGGAGGAGAAAATGAAAGGGCTCACGCTTTTGATGAAAGCCCAGACGGGGAAGGACTTCCAGTTTAACGAAAGACTGGTCACCATTGTCAGTGTGGTCCGCATCGAGTGCGATACCTACACCGCCAAACATAGACCCCTTCCCGAAAAGCATAACGGATAATCCGCACAATAAAGGAGCAAGGCTTTTGAATGAAGCCTTGCTCCTTTGCTGTTACCTATTCGATTTTACCAGTCAAAGTCTACTTCCCTCCGGTTTTTTGTTGGAATAGATCGCCCAAAAGTTCCCGGAACGCATTGCCGACATTGCCTCCGAACCGTCAGCAAAACCCGTACCATCTGTTACGAGGTGGTACGGGTTTTCGTTTTCTCACACTGCGCCGAAAAGCAGCAGCAATCCGGTCAGGGTAAACATACTGCAAAGGATCGACAAACTGGTCACGCAGCTGACCAATCCGCTGTCACCGTCTGCCATGGCGGCATAGGCGCCTGCCACGGTATTTACAGGTCCAAAAAGGATGATGATAACGACCTCACGGGTGATGACATCCATAGGCAGCAGGAACCACACGCCAAGGCTCACCACCGCAGCTACAAAATAGCGGGTAAGCAGCATGCAAAAGATTTTCTTAAAATACTCCAGTTTCGCTTCCACATGGAAGGTCAGACCCAGCATCATCATCGCCATAAAGGCATTGGCATCGGCGATAGGCTCTGCGAAGTCCGCCAGCACCATCGGCGGGCGGATCCCCAGCAGGGAAAGGACGAACAGCGCCAGATAGAGGTCCAACGGGAAGCTGGAGAACAGCGTCTTCAAAAGCTTTTTAAGTTGGAATTTTTCCTGTGTCTTCCCACCCGCATAAGCACAAATGGCTGCGTGGCCGCCGCCAAGGCAGAAGACGGTGTTTCCTACGTCATACAAACACAGGGACACTGCACCTGCCGCAGGGAAAAAGTATTGCACGAAGGGCAGGCAGAAATTGCCAATGTTCGTGCCGGGCACCACATTGCAGTAGGAAATCTTGTCATCCCGGGAAGCATTCCGCAGGAAGGCCATCATCAGCAGCATAATGCCAAATGACAGGCTCGCGCCCAACAGCGGCAGTACCATCATAGACAGTTCCATCCGGTCTAACGATGCAAAATTGGTAATGACTGCTGCAGGCAGCGTCACATTCAGCATCAGGACCTGCGCCGTGTGGCCGGCATCGGGACCTACGATCTTCTTGTTCCTCAGAAATGCGCCGATGCAGATGATCAGTGCAAATGAGAACGCACGCAGTAAAACACTTCCCATAGCAATTCCTCTTTCCCGCCGAACAAAACGACAGAGCACATGATACTGCGGCACTGGTAACCGTATCCAAACCGCCGCAGCGAACGTCCTTAATGTAGCACAGAACCCTTAACGGGTCAACAAGAAACGACACTCAAAGCAGATCCAGCATGCTGTCCAGATAGATCTCTTCTCTGACTTGCAGGTGATACTCCGGCTTCGTCATGTAATAGAGCAGGAATTCCAGGATCAGAGCGCTGCCCAGTCCCCGGCCTTCGATCTTGAAGTGCGAGAATCCCATTGGCAGGTAGATATTTTGTATGGCATCTATTCCGATAAATGCCGGATTTTTCATCGCTTTGGAAAAGCGATAGCCCTGCTCTCCGCCCGGGGCAGCACAGCGGTGGTCCGGGCAGTCTTCTCCGAGGTTTTTCCGACTGACTGTTTCATAGCACTGCTTTCGATCCTTGCAGCCTACCCAACAGCATTCGTTGCACAGAAATTCCACTTTGCCTTTCTGCTGTGCAGACAGGGTGCTCCAGTGTGCAAAGTCCTGATTCAGTCGAAAATCCGGCACCACATAGCGAAAGTCCTCCCGGTCGATCTCGTCCAGGCATTGCTGAAAATCCGTCAACACTTTTGTAGTGGAAGAGACCAGATAAAACTCCGGATAATGGGTTTTTAAGTAGTCCAGCAGCAGCTCCGCGTGGACGATCACACCATTTTGCGTTTCTCCGTGTTCTCCAAACATGGTGCAAAGTGCATTGCACTTCTTGTCCGAAAGATGCTCCTGTTTCAGCAAGGAATTACTGAATGTCAATCGGGCTGAAATGCCGTATTCCCGCATCAGCGCCAAGACCTCTCGCGGGTCATCCTCTCCGAACCCAACACGGCCACCGCCCCAAAGGCAATCTGCCGGAGCGCCATAGATGGAGCCAATGTCGCACCAGTCGTAGAAGTATTCTCTGTGTTTCCGGTACAGGGGCAGGAAAACCCGATACAGTTCATAAAACTCAAATAACCCGGGAAGATGATAGTACGCTATCCCTTTTTCCATGTCCCTCACCTCTTTTCATAATTCGCGCTTCCATCCTGTCCAGAAAATCGGACTCGATGAGTTGCATACTAAAGCCATAGAGGATGGCTCAGCCATCCGTTCTCTGAAAGGCAGGTGTCTTCTATGGCATTTACATTTGTAGTTTCTTTATTCTTTCTGATGATGGTTTCCGTTGCGGCAGTTGCGGAGTCCTGCCTGTTTCGTCTGGAGCACTTCCGGAAAACGCAGCAGCAGGAGTTCCCTGAACTCTGCCGCCTTATCAACAAGCTCTGGCGTTTTCTGCATTTGTCTTCCATCTTTGATTTAAGCGAAGACGATGAACCGTACGAGGAAAGCGAGATGCAGTCCGCTTCTCCTTCTCTGCACGTAGTTAGGAAAACCGTTTCGGTTCGTTCCCATTCCTATCGTCAGGCGGCGTAATACCTACGCATTATAAATACTGTTCCATCAGGCGCTTTGTCTCTTCCCTCATGGCTTCCACAAGGGGCTCCGGCGCTGTGATCTTCGCCCCTCCCCCCAGAGAGAAGACCCATCCCAGGAAAGGCTGGCTGGCCATGACGTGGACTACCGCCTGGAAATGCGTATCATCCAGTTTTCGAATGTGCGCCTCCGTTCCGAAGCGGTCAATGATGGCACCGATCAGTTTATTTTCGCAGACAATGGTCACATCCTGCGGTTCTCCGGTGAACATGCCAAATAGGCTGTTGGAATATTGGGGAAGATTGGCTTCTTTCATAGCTTCCTCCCCCTCACGAGGCAGGTCGGTCAATTCCAGATGGATCATCTTATCCACACGATAATGGCGGATCTCGGCGTTGTCGTGGTCGTAGCCCACTAAGTAATACCATTCATCATCCCAGATCAGTGCCCAGGGGCTGACGTGGTACCATGCGCCATCGTGGCGCAGCTCCATCTCCTTTTTCAGATTCCACTGGAAATACTGGAAAGTGATCTGAACATTGGTATTGATGGCTGCATGGATGGTATCCACGCTGTAAAAAATATTCTCATTTCCGGTCTTGATGCGGCCGGAAAGAATGACCTGGCGGTGGAGCTGCTTGGCATCATAGACGCTGACCAGGCTTTCCAGCTTCTTCACCAGGGAGCGGGACTTGCTTTCCGTTACGAAACGAGCAGCCTGTACGGAGTCTACCAGCAGTTTCAGCTCCGGCAGTTCAAAGTCCCGGGAAACCAACTTGTAGTAATACATTTTCCCCTGATGGTCGCTGATGATGTCCATCCCGAACTGGCGCAGCTCCTCCAAGTCCTGATAGATGGTCTTGCGGTCTGCGGCAATATCATATTGTGCCAGTGCCTGAATCAGTTCCTGCGTGGACAGGCCGTGGCTTTCATCCGTCTTTTCGGAAAAGATCTTTGCAAGGTAGAGAAGCTTCACCTTTTGATAATTACTGCGGGGCATCATGCCACCTCCCATTGTTCGGTAGATCCAATATACCATGGATCGCCGTTCTTGTAAACGAAACAGGGAGATTTATCGGACAGGTTGAGGGATAAAACCGACATTTATCCTGCGTAGATTGCAAAAGTAAACATCAAATTTTGAGGGTGAAAAACAGCATTTAACCTGACGTTTACCACTGCAATAGAGATGTTATACTTGAATCGACGTCCGCCATCCCGAAAAAAGAGGACCAGGTATTTCACCTGATCCTCTGGCAAGAATATTCTGTTGTTTTGAGCGATAAAACTGGAATTTTATGCGGGATCTTCAGCGTGCTAAAGTGTGATTTTTGCGAGCTTTTTCTGAGATAATAGAAGTCAAAAAACCAGCCGG
>JAKSQE010000051.1 GCA_024404295.1 Oscillibacter sp. | reverse complement strand
CCCTGTGAAGCGGTGAATGTGCTGGTGAGGGGCGCGCAGCCGGGAGAAAGGGGGGAGAAAATGCCCTTGGAACGAGCTGCTCCAAGGGCATTCCTATCTGCATATTATTGGATAGTCACCGTGCTTTGCTTGGGACTGATGATGCAGACGTAGCTTTTTCCGCTTCCCAATGTAAGGGGTGTTCCGTCCTGCAGACGGTAGACAAACTGGCTGTTGCGGTCTGCTTTGCTCCAGGTGATAGGAATTGATTTGCCACCGCAGAAATACGTGCCTTTTCCCTCTCCGGTCATTTTGACGGTGAGACGGCCGGCAGAGTCGCCGGCAATTTCGGAAATGGCGGTCTCCAAAATCAGAACATTGGTCACGCCGACCTGTTCTCCGGTGTTTCCGTCGATATAGTCTTTCCCATACTGCCCGATCATGTACAGGCCAGTGCTGGCATCATATGTAAAGGTACCGGTTTTGTAGGAGGTGAACGCAATGGAAATCTGTTCTGCTCGCTGACCACCGGAGGGAGTTCCGTCTGCGGCAAAAGCCTGCGTGTAAGTGTAGCCATCCTGATGTTCGGTGCGGTATTTGCCTTTGTCCAGATATGCCTGCACCTTCTCCCCGGATGTGAGCATGCTGTGCTCATAACCGGCATTTTTGCGGCGCTCCGCATCGCGCCAGAATACGGCGTCCTGACTGGGACCGCCATTGACTCCGTCAATATTGTTTACGCCCCATGCGGGAATGTCCCGATAAGCCTCCGGGCTTCCGCCGGCATGGACCAGAAGTGCATCGTGACCTAATGCCAGTTCCAAATAGTAGGCGCGTGTGGAGCGGATACTGCCCAGATTGCCAACACCGTCCAACGTCTGGAACAGACCCAGCATACGGGTGATGCCGCCTTCGGCAGGAACTTCGTAAATAATATCTGCCTGGCTGACACCCAACTGTGGCTGTGCAGCTTTTAGATTATTAAACATGACCGCCACGGGCCGATTGTTCTCATATTCCGGCTCCATGGGCATTCCTGTCAGAGGATTGGTTCCGGCAGGGACAGCCTCTGACTCATCCTCCGGTTCTATTGGAATTTCGGGTTCTTCCACAACGGGGGGTTCTTCCGGCATTTCGGGTGTCGGTTTCTTTCCGCATCCGGACAGACTCAGTATCAGACATCCGCCCAGAAGGATTGCAAGAATTCGCTTGTTCATTCTGTCTCACCTCTCTGCAAATTAAGGAGTTGTTTTTGATGATACCGCAAACTTCAACAAATTTCGACAATGAAAATAAAAAAACCTGATTGATTATTGACTGCACTTGATAGCCGTTGAAAGATGGAATAGCTCTTCGGCGGCAAGTCGGGTCTTAGCCACCACATCCTGCTGCTCCGTGGGGAAGCAGTAGTAGAGAACTTTGCTGTTGCCAATGCAGATCATATCCCCCAATTCGTACCAGAAATAGTCCGAATAGAGACTGTATGAAGCGCGAGGTTTCTGCGTATAGTCCAGTTTCCCGTCACAGCCGGTCAGATGGAACCCGTCAACCGTGTGGACGAGACGACCTTTTCCCACACGGTAAATGCACTTTGTGTCCACCATCATGCAGATCTCCACAGGGATGTCCAGACGATAGCTGCCGTCTACCAGTTCCTGCCGAACGGACTCCCGCTCCCAACGATACCAGTCCGGAATGTGGGAAAACTCCGTTTCACCGGACAGAGCCTTCAGAAAACCGGACTCTGTTAAAATGTACTCTTTCCCACAGCACTGACAGCGAATGGAGGTGCCTTTGCCCACCATAGCACCCTCTTTGAGGCAGTGGGGACATTTGTATAGCACACGATTTAGTCCGTCTGCACGAAATGGCTCAGCGATACGGATTTGGTTTTACTGCTGCCAGCGGAAGTTGTCAAAAGAGCTGTGCTCTGCAAGAAGGCTGTTGATTTCGGAAACGGAATAATCGGAGATCTCTTCCGGCGAGAGAAGGTAAGTCATGTCTGCGGAGACATCCACCTGCCGAAGCTGCAACCCGTTATACAGCGGGTCGCGGGCGAAGGCACCGTAGGTACGGATCATCACCACAGGGACGCCCAGCATTTTTACGCATTTACCGATGCTGTCAGGCAGAGGGGTGGCGGTGCCATCGAAAGAATAGCTTGCCTCCGGGTACATCAACACAGAGCTGTGTAGATCCCGGACGGCGCCGAGTCGGTCACGCACCAAGCCCAGGTCTGGAACAAACTTCTGGGTGGGAATACAACCCAAATGTCGCATCAGCCATTCTTTTCCCACAAATCCATCGGAGGTGCAGACAATATTGAATGGCCGCGGATAAAGCAGAGTGGATGCGATCTTTAAGTCAATAAAGCTGGAGTGGTTCATCAGAATCAGGCATGGCTCGTCCTTTTTCAAACGCTCCATACCTATGGTGCGATACTGGAAATGTGTCGCTTTTAAGTCTGCAGAAGAAAGAACCTTCAGCAGCGTGCGGAAGAAGATCGAGGGCTTCAGCGGCTTTTTGCGCTCCGCAGGAGGCAGAGACAGTACCGCATCATAAGATCGATCAGAAACTTTGATTTTCAAGGAAAGACCTCCAATCAAACGGCCAGACTATTACAAACCATGCCAATTACGATCAGGGCGATTCCCAACAGAGAAATGGGGGAAGGCATGGTGTCGTGCAAAACCAAAATGCTCAGCAGCAGAGTAAACAACACTTCCCCGGATTGGGTCGCTTCAATGACTGCCAGCTGCTTTGGATTGTGCTTGACCAGGTCGGTGGCATGGAAAAACAGAATCGTGGCAACGACGCCGGAAAAACACGCAACGCAGAGAGACTGTACAGTCTGACTGCCAGAGGGCAGGCCGGCCTTTGCCATCGCTGCAATACCGCAGACCAGCCAGAAAGGAATGCTGCATAAAGTCATGCCAAACACGCGCTGTATCGTGGAAAATTCCACAGGGCAAATTTGCATCATTTTCCGGTTGCCCAGAGGATAGGAAAAAGCTGCAATGACAATGAGCAGCATAGCGATCGGCAGATTGCCTGCTGTTCCGGTGCGGAACTGGGGGATCTGCATGACAAAGATCCCTAACAGAATCATGCAGGAGAGCAGCAGATTTTTAATGGGGAACTTTTTTCCGAACAGGGGCGTCAAAAGGATACCGGCAAGGATGGTGAACTGCCACATGGAGGCCACGAACCAACCCTCCGCATAGACCGACGCAGCGGAGAGCGGAGCATAGAACAGGCCGAACCCCACGGTGCTCCACAGGAACCACGGCAGAGGCTGCTGACGGATGCTGCTGAGGACAGGGCGCATGCCGCCGTTTCGCAGAAGCAGCAGCGCCATGATGGGCAGGGTGAACAGGTAGCGCAGAACTGCGCTCCACAGCCAATATCCACCGGCCAGATTCATGCTGCGGTTCAAAACAAAGGTAAATGCGAAGAAAAAGGAACCGGTGATTCCCAGAAAGAGAGCTTTTTTCATGGGGCTTTCCTCGTAATCTCTTAAAATGACAATGCTATTTTGATGGCTTCAGGGGAAAAACTATCATAAAATAAATTATAGTATGTAGAGCGTGGAAAAGCAACACGCGGTTCCAATGAGAATAGAGATCCGAGCATGCAAAAGTCGGTTTTAATAAATCGTACGGCTGCATTGGATTTATGCTGTCGGGCATAATTTCCATAGAGTCTAAGCGAAAATAGACAACGAATGATATAAAAAGCGATGGAACAGAATAGGAGAATAACGATGAAACAGAAAATGTGGATCGCGGTACTGGGGATCACGCTGTCGCTCACAGCCTGCGGAACCAAGGCACCTGCAGATCAGCCGGAGATACCGATTCAGCAAACGGAACAAACGGAGGTTCCGACGGATCCATCCACGGAAGTACCGGCGGTTCCAGAGGCATATCTGGAGATCATTGCGCAGTATCAAGTAGCAATCAAAGAGCAGTACGACCGGATCCGGATGGAAGAAAAGAACCTCAATGCGATGGCTTCTGTGATCGCACAGGAAGAAGATGCCACGGTTGGCTATGAAATCACCGACCTGAACGGCGACAACGTGAACGAGTTGCTGATCGGTGTCAACGGAAGCAGTGACTTTTACGGCAGTATGATTCTTGATCTCTATACGCAGGAGGCTGGTACCGCCGTTCGCCTGTTCCAATCTGCGGAGCGAAACCGTTGGTATCATTGCGATGGCGGAGCGGCCTTGAACATTGGCTCCAGCAGCGCTATGGAATCTTTCTATTACCTTTGCACGGCGGATCGGGAACTGGCGTTTATAGATGCGGTGGAGTATGACAGTGTGACCTATCCGGACGATCCCTGGTTCGCTTTTACAGGAGAAACGTGGGAACACATCGACGAGGATACGGCTCGGCAGAAGATGCAGGAGTTGGAGAGCCTGATCACCCCCATGGAACTGACTAAATTTTCATGATAAGATAAGAGCCCTTGCGATGGAATACAGGGTGAGGAAGTATTGCGAATCATAAAAATTTGAAATGGAACTGAGCGGGGGAAATCGACAGATTTCTCTCGCTCAGACTGTTTTTGACAGAATGTGATTTGAAGTTGCGATTAGAGGATTTGTTAAAAAAGCGCATAAAATTTTTACATTTTACGAGAAAATTGTGGACTATGCAAAAAAACACTTCCTTTTTTGTGGGGGAAAGCGTATAACAAGGAATGTAAGCGTTTACGCTTTATCCCCAAAATAAAAAGGAGTGTCCCATAATGGCCAAGAAGTTTCTCGCAGTCCTGTTATCCCTTGCAATGATTTTGAGTCTGGTGGCTTGCGGTTCCTCAAAAAAAGAAGATCCCTCTGCTTCGGAAGCAAGCAATGAGATTGCGCTGGCCTTTGTATTCAAGAATAAGACCGGTTTCGATTTGAAAGAGGCCTATATTTATCCCAGCGGCGCTGCCGAAAAGGGTGAGAATATTTTGACCGAGGTCTGGCCCAACAACACCGAAAAATCCCAGTATAAGCGCGTGATTATCGCTCGTCCGGAGGCTGATACCTATGAGCTGACCGTGGTGGATACCGATGGTAACACTACGGTGTACACTGATTTGGCATTGAAGTTTATGAACTCTGTTTCTCTGAAAGACGACGGTTCCATCTCTCTTAAGCACGATGCCGCAGTGGAATTTACGAAGGATGACCTGACCGCAGCCGGCATCACCTGTGATTTCCCCAAGGTTCAGGTGGATGAGAGTAAGCAGGTAACTCTGGCCTTCATGTTTAAGAACAAGTCCGGTAAGGACGCGAAAGAGGTTTACATCTATCCCTCCGGTGCAACCGAAGCACAGGGCGACAATATTTTGACAGAAGTCTGGCCGCACAACATGAGTGAGGATGATTACAAGTGGATTACCATTGATCGTCCCGAGGCTGACGTGTACGACGTGATGGTCAATTTCACCGACGGCACTTCTCTCCTGTTTACAAGTGAGGATCTAAGAAGCGCAAACTCCGTCTCGATGAAGGACGGCGACGGTAAACTATCTCTGAAGAACGATCCCACCATTGGACCCGACGGTAAGCCTGTGGCATCCGCTGCAACCATCGGGGAGGATGTGGCTGTCGTAACGCTGCGCTTTGTGTTCAAGAATAAGACGGGACTTGATGCAAAGGAAGCTTATGTCTATTCCACCGGTGCTGCTGATCAGGGCAAAAATGTTCTGGATGGTATTTGGGTCAACAATGAAGAAGATACCGATTACCTGCATCTGGAGTTGGAACGCGATCGAGCCAACTCTTACGAAATCAAAGTCAAGTTCACCGATGGTACAGTGCTGACCTATTCTGATCTGGATCTGCTGAATAATAACTCCGTCTCTCTGCGCGATAACGTTGGTGGCTGCTCCGTGAAATTTGTGGACGGTGAGCCGGCTGCTTCTGCCGCAGGCGGCGCACCTGTTGCGGAGACTTCCGGCAAGACGGCCAAAGTGAGCTTTACGCTGAAGAATAAGGAAGAGTTGGGCGCTGTTACCAGCCTAAAGATTGTTCCTACCGGTACCAATGCAGCGGATGGTGCTAACCTGCTGACAGAGAATGTCAAGGGTGTTGCCGTTGTGGAAGGAACCGTGAGCGCCGCCGACTACTACGACATTATCGTGGTGTTCGAGCAGGGAACTAAGACTCTGGTGGGTGTTCCTGCAGTATTCGATAAGATGTCTCTGAAGGACGGAGGTGCTTCCATTGCTAACGAAGCCGCAGGCGTGGACTATGTCACCAGTTTGAGCGGCGTGCAGTGCCAGTCCTCTGAGTTTAAGTTCCAATAATCCTGTGAAGGAAACGAATCCCGCTTTTCGGAATCACCGAAAAGCGGGATTATTTTGCAAAAAGAAAAATCCCGAAACCGATGCGGTTTCGGGATTTCTTCGTGGTGGAGATAAGCGGGATCGAACCGCTGACCTCTTGACTGCCAGTCATTACTGGAAAAGTCAGTCCTCAAAAAACCAGTGTTTTATGTAAAATTCGGAAAAATAGGAATAATATTTGCTGTAATAATTCTATATTTTCCAATCTTTTTTCTGTAGTTCAACATGCGTTCAACAGGAAACTTTCATGGTATACATGCGTTGTATATCTGGTTGTGTTGAAGATGCGAAAGAAAATGGGTCAATCTTTTTTCGTGGGATTGACATTAGAAAATGATTTTTGGAAAGTCGCATTTGAAGGAAAATCCCCACAGAATTTGCTAAAGCCTTTTTCGGAGCATAAAGAACTGATTTTTGGAATTTTAAATGTATTAATTGTATCAATCAAAAAATTTCCGCAACGATTGGTGGCGATGCGACTGAAAGCAGGCGTTTCCATCATCTGGGCGAACTGCTTTCGCCCGGATAACTGCACGGGAGGAGTGCTCCAGCGCACTTGCGGATGGAAGCAATTTCGGTGTTTATTCGTAATTTCTAAAATATTATACATATGGGAGATTTCGGCCCTTTCTTCTATTGTACCCTTTTGCGCTTCCGCAAAGCAATGGGCTTTTTGCATGGGTGTGATGGAGAAGTTTTTTTTGACGAAGCATTGTCGTTTTTTGTCGAAAGAGAAAAGACATAGTCCTGCAACTATTTGAAGAAAAACGGGGTATTACAGGTGAGTGCAGAAGAAGTCGTCCGTATGTACGCGGATATGATTTACGGAATTGCATATCGGTACACTGCACGTTTTGCGGATGCGGAGGACATCTTTTCAAATGTTTTTCTGATCTATTTCAAGAAAGATCGGGAGTTTGAAAGTGAGGAGCATCGCAAGGCGTGGCTGATTCGGGTGACCATCAACTGCGCAAAAGACCTGCTGGCAAAACGGAAGCCCTACGTTGAACTGAACGACGAGTTGGATGCCGCTGAGGATGGAGGAATCCCCACCCCGGAGGCGATGACGCTGGAGGACGCGATTGCGTCTTTGCCGGAGCAGCAGCGGCAGGTAGTATCTCTCTTTTATCTGGAGGATCTATCCATACGGGAGATTTCAGAATTGCTGCAGCAGAGCGAAGGAACAGTAAAATCGTCTTTGTCCCGCGCTCGTGAAAAGATGCGCCGCTTTATGGAGGACAATCCGTCCGGTGCAACGGAAAAAGTATCAGACAGGACTGCCCGGAACGAAGTGATTAGCAGAGGTTGCTTATGAATGAGGTAATGTATAAAAAGAGAGTGGCAGCTGCCATTTGGGAACCGCGGGCACCTGATGATCTGGTGGAGCGTACAGTGATGCGTGGACAGTGTCTCATAGAGGGCCGCGCTGCACAACGGCGTTTGGCAGAACTGAAAGGTACTCCGCCAAACAGAGAACTGCAGCGTCTGGCGGCGCAGAGCGTGGTCGGTCAGCTTATGCAAACAACCGAGCTGCCGCAATCGGTGAGCGGACGGGAAATGGTGGAGCTGCTGCTGCAGGATGCGGATTTTGTACAAGTGCTTACCCGGCCGGCAGATGAACTGCTGCAGGCTTTACACACCGGTGAACTGCTGCGTGATCTGGTGGGAGAGGAATCGCCGGAACATTTAGCCACTCCACAACCGAAAAAATCGGTCAGAGACAAAGGAGGGCCACAGCTGTAAGTTGTTTTCTCGGCCGCCTATCCTGACAAGATGGGTGTTTCTCAGCATTTGATTTGTATTCATAGCCGCAGATGCGGCACAGCAAAAAAGATAATGGAGGAAAAAATTATGAAAAACTTAAACGAAAAGAAAATCTGCGCCAGAGCTGCCGCTGTTATGACTGCGATGTCCATGATGATGATCAACGCCTACGCTGTCGGTGCGAATTTTACGGATGTCTATACGCCGATCGTAGAGCTGATCAACAGCCTGATGCATCCGCTGATGGCAGTCGTTGTGGCGGTGGGTGCGCTGTATTGCATTCTGCTTGGCGTCAAGTTTGCCCAGGCGGAGGAGCCTCAGCAGCGTGAGAAGGCCAAGGCCCATCTGAAAAATGCCGTTATCGGCTTTGTGCTGATCTTTGTGCTGATTTTTTTTTTTTTTTTGTTGACGCCGATCATGGAAAGGTGAGTCAATGCAAATGGCCCCGATATTTTCTGATCGGACATTCTTTCGCGCTTTATTTTGAAATAAAATTACATCTAACAGGAAGCGGAGTGCCTTGGCACTCCCGCTTCTCAAAGTCCCCCGGCGGACGGGAGGCTTTGAGAAGCGAGAGATGTCCGGAAAGGGGCAAATGCTA
>JAKSQE010000050.1 GCA_024404295.1 Oscillibacter sp. | reverse complement strand
CGATTTAACGCTGGATCTCCAGCAGAGCAAGAATTTCCTCTTCCCGCTTGCGCATCTGTGCTTTCATCGCACCTTCGTCCAGATGGTCGTAGCCCAGTAGGTGCAAAATGGAATGGGTCACTAAGTAAGCCAGTTCCCGACGGTTGGAGTGACCGTACTCTTTTGCCTGTGCCTGCACGCGCTCCAGAGACAGCACCATATCCCCCAGCGGGATCAATCCCGTGCCGGGATCGGCGTCTTCTTCGTCGGGCAGTTCACCGGGCTGCAGATCAAACACAGGAAAACTCAGCACATCAGTAGGCCTGTCCACCTGCCGCATGTCCAGATTGATCGCATGGATGCCTGCGTCATTGGTGACGGAAACGTCCACCTCGCATGGCAGTGTCATACCTTCCGCCGTCAATGCGGTACGAATGACTTTGCGTATCAGTGCTTTGCTCTGGTCGCTGACGCCGGGCACATCTGCTGTAATGGGAATATAATGTCTCTTTGCCATATTATTTCTTTCCTTTTCCGCCGTTTTTAGCGTTTTCGTAATCCTCGTAGGCCTTGACGATGCGCTGCACCATCACATGGCGCACCACGTCGGCATTGCTCAGCTCGCAAATGCCGATGCCCTCCACCTTTTGCAGGACACGCATAGCCTCTTTCAGGCCGGAAGCCTTGCCATCCGGCAGGTCGATCTGGGTGACATCGCCGGTGATGACGATCTTGGAACCGAAGCCCAGGCGGGTCAGGAACATCTTCATCTGCTCCCGACTGGTGTTTTGAGCCTCGTCCAGAATGATAAAGCTGTCGTCCAGCGTGCGGCCACGCATATAAGCCAGCGGCGCTACTTCAATGTTGCCTCGTTCCAGATATTTCTGATACGTTTCCGCACCCAGCATATCAAACAGCGCGTCATACAAGGGGCGCAGATACGGATCGACCTTGCTCTGCAAATCGCCGGGCAGGAAGCCCAAACGCTCGCCGGCTTCCACAGCGGGGCGGGTCAGAATGATGCGGTTCACCTGTTTATCCCGGAATGCCTGCACGGCGGCTGCCACCGCCAGATAGGTCTTACCGGTACCGGCAGGGCCCACGCCAATGGTAATGGTGTTGTTCAGCACAGACTCGATATAGTGCTTCTGTCCGATGGTCTTTGGTTTCACAGGGCGGCCCTTGGCGCTGATGCACAGCACATCGCTGGTCAGTTCGGAGATCTGTTCCTCCTTGCCGCTGCGCACCAGAGAAATGATATAACGCACATTCTGCTCCCCGATGGCTTCACCACGGGAGGACAGCTTCAGCATCGCTTGCAGGGCTTTACAGGCCATCATCGTATCCTCCGGTTCACCGGTGACCCGCAGTTCTCCCTCCCGGTTCACCACTGTAACGGAAAACTCCTGCTCCAACAGGCGAATATTCTCATCAAAGGAGCCAAAAATGTTGACTGCCTGTTCCAATCGTTCGATGCTGATGCGCTGTTCCATGGAATCACTCCTCGTTTTAGGGCCTTCTGCCCGATTCACTCTGTAAAAAATGGTACCGTCTGCCCGATCTCCTCTACGCACTCCGCCTGAAGGGTCACTGTCAGAATCGTTCCTCTCTGGCGGGATGTGATCTCGGTTTTTTCCACCGTCCCATAGGGAGAGACAATGCTTTCCAGATAATCAGAAAGGATCAGACCGGTCTGCTTTTCCAGCCGCTCCGGAGTCTGCTCTACTGCTGCCGTTTGATAAAAACGGTAAACTTCCTGTTCAATACGAACAGGTAGCGGAATCCCAAACAACTGCCAATGGTTGTTCTTTGTTATTTTATCATAGTTTTCCTCTTCAATGCTACTGTTTGAAAAGAATTTTATGCGGTGTGTTCCAAATATTACAGAAACGCCCGTCTTTTTCTGCCCTGTATACTGTTTTTCCTGTCCAGTCAGGGGAACATTGGCCGTTAACGTATACCAGGTACGTCCTTTTACCGTTCCCATGCCGCCGGTGATCCGTGCGCCGAACGTATCCGTATCTACCACACCGGAGATCAAGAGCTGTCCCTGCGTTACCAGACTGTCACGCAGAACACAGGGTGCGCCACCCAATGTCTGCATTTGCAGAATCAATCCGCTTCGCCGTGCCACCACATTGCAGGGGCGGCGCTTATCCAGCAGCTGGGGTGCCTTGATCCGCTCCACGACCTGCACATTGGCACGGCAGCCGGATACATTTACCGTAATCCAGCTTAGTTCCGGTATTTCCAGTAATACATGGTTGCGAATATTTTCCCCGTCCAGGCTTAATCCAAACGATCCGATTTTCACGTTCTCATGTTCCAATGCCCGTAAAATATTTTCCGTCGGGACTGTTTTGTTGCCCTCAACCTGAAAATCCCATATAAAAAACGAGCCAATAAATAACGCCAACGCACAAATGGTCAGCCCGATCAGCAGGGCATGTCGGTGGCGAAATCGAAGGAGGAAGTAAGGAGCCCCCTCCTTTTTGACCACCGACAATGTACAGTCTATTTGTTTTACTGCCCGCCGCAGCGCATGATAATGGTTGCGTGACAGCACGCACGAAAAAGAGGTGGGTGATTCCCAGGTCAATCCCCAAAAGTTGATTCCCCGGGCACTGCAGAGATTCAACACCCGCTCCGGATAGGTGCACTCCAATCGCACGCGTACCTGCCCCCGTAAATGGTTGATTATCGTCTGCATCATGTGCGCACCCACTCCACTCCGTCGATTCGCCCTCCGACTCGAACTTCTCCGGCAGTCATCGCCAGTAATGTCAGGCGTGCACCTCGAATCCGCAGCACGCCCGCCGGCGTATTCACATCAATCTGCTCCTCCGAATAAGACAGTAAACCGGTATGATGCTCTAAATATAACTGCCGGCTGCCCAACAGTTCCATGCGGGGCAGACCTGCCACCACATCCACCGGAAGGTCAAACAGCTCCGCCACACCACCTAATAAGCCGCCCTGGTCATTTTGCTTTTTCCCCATAGTTTTTCACCTCAATGATAGTCTTATGCGGCAGAAGGACTCGTTTTGCCTGTCCGGCATGGTTTGCCCTCCTTCCGCATAGAAATATCCGGGTGATGGTTATGAAACGGTATCGTACAGACCTATGTCTGGTCTTATGCGGAATTTTGATTTGGTTTCTTACGGATGCGGAATCCGTGCGCCGCAGTGCAGCTGCATCCCTCGCACTGTGCGCCCAAAGCGTCATCCCTGCATTATTTCCTTTTCTGGTCGTCAGCAATCTGCTGTTGGCCCTTGGTTTTGGAACGGTCATCGCTCCCTATCTCTCCGGCTTCATGACACCTCTGTTCCAACTGCCCGGTGCCGCCAGTTCGCCCTTATTATTAGGTCTGGTGGGTGGCTATCCCATCGGGGCTCAGACTGCCGTTGCGCTGTATCGACGAGGTGACCTGACCGCAGATGAAGCGCAAAGGCTACTGACATTCTGTAATAATTCCAACCCCGTATTCCTCATCAGTGTGATAGGCTCAGGCATCTTCGGCAGTTTTCGCATCGGGGTCTATCTGTGGCTCATCCATATTCTCTCCGCCCTGCTCACCGGCTTACTATTTCGAGGAAAATGCGCAGAAAAGCAGACCCGAAGACCGCCTGCTCCCACCTGCGAAGCAGTCTCCTTTTCCCGTGCATTGGTAGAAGCCGTGCGAAGCGCCAGTTTCGGTATGCTGTCTGTCTGCGCTTTCGTGGTATTTTTCTATGTATTGGCTCGCCCTTTTACCTCCCTTAACAGTCCGTTGGGCGTCACTCTGGTCGGGTTGACGGAGCTTTTCTCTCTAACTCCCCTGCTATCTGCAGACCGCTTCAGTTTCATCCTGGCTTCCGGCTGTGCCGGATGGGGCGGCTTGTCTGTCTTGTGCCAGACCGCCGCCGTATTAGATGGCACAGATTTAGCCTTACGCTCTTGCTTTTTAGGAAAGGTGACACAAGGCATTGTATCCGCCCTGCTGGCTGCGCTCATTTTCCCTTTTTTATGATACAATTTGTATTTTTTCTGCAGCATTTTACAAAAAGGAATCGCCGAAGCATCTGCTCCGGCGATTCTTTCGCTTATATTTACAGCACAGACAAGATAAACATGAGTGCAATACTGATCGGGATTGATAGCGAAGCTGCCGTTCCATAGACATCCGGATCGCAATCCAGCTTTGCACTGAACACCGTTCCCATGCTGCCGATGGGTGTGCAGACCAGCATAGAGATAATGCGCTTTGTCTCAAAGGACATCGGCAGCAGCAAGAACACCAATGCCGACAACGCCAATGCACCGCCCACGCGGCCTGCTACAATGGTTGCAACCTGCCGACGCGCTTTTGCCGTCAAATGGACTTCAAACAGAGTGCCAAGCATCAGCATGACGACCACCGTGTTGGCACTTGCCACGCTGGTTGCTATTTCATATACAGGCTCCGGAAATTGGATGTGCAGCAGACTCAGGAGGAATAACCCCATAAACACATCAAAAATAAACGTGTGCAACAAGTTTTTGATGAGAGCGGGCAAGCTAAACTTCGCATCGGGCTGCAATTCCATCAATGCCAGAGAATAGGTGCCGCCGCAAGTCATAATGGTGTTGCCCGCATCAAACATGACCACCGGCAGCATCATGGCCGGAAAAAGATTGAAGATGAATGCTGCGGCGAAACTGCCGATACTAAAGCCGGATAACATCAACATATACATAGCCCGAACTTTGGATTCCTGCTTCCTGCCGAGAAATTTACCCAAATAGGCTAACAGCAAATTGGCAAGAAAACCCAGAAAAATCAGCAATATCTTTCCGGCATCCAATGTGAATCCCCGCATAGTGTTGATCAAAATTGCAGGCAGCGTTACATAAAGCATGACTTTTGTAAAGATTTTGCTGTCTGACTGCTGAAAAACGCCAACGCATTTCAGGCCATAACCCAGCAAGATCAGGAAAACCATGGTCGCAAATTTTAAAAGAACTTCTTGCATGTTGTTTGCCTTTCGTCATTGCAAGATTGTGGGGAGAAACGGAAATCCGTTTCTCCCCTCGTCATTTAGAATGTAATCACCGCTGGCCCTTGTCGTAGGGAACACCCTCCGCCTTGGGAGCGCGGGAGTTTTTGGAGGTGAATGCCAGCACCAGCAAAGTGATGAGATAGGGCAGCATACGGTACAAATGTGCGCTGATGCCGATATCTGCCAACAGGAAAATTCCATCCCCGTTGATATCAATGCTGGAATAGCTGGCGGCAATACACTTGAACAAGCCGAACAGCAAAGATGCACCGGCAATATTCAAAGGCTTCCAGTTACCGAAGATCATAACTGCCAGAGCCAGGAAACCGAAACCTGCAACATCGCCGTTGGAAGCGCAGTTGGTGGTAGTCAGCGCATAGACGAAACCGCCCATGCCAGCCAGTGCACCGGAAATGGTCGTGCCGGCGTAGCGCATCCGATAAACATTGATGCCCAGAGAATCCGCCGCCTGGGGGTTTTCACCGCAGGAACGCAGGCGAAGTCCGAAACGGGTCTTGTACAGCAATACGGACAGCACCACAAACAGGATAATGCAAATATACGTCGCCAAATACACCTTGTGCAACAAAGTTTCGCCCAAGAAACCTAAATCCGCTTTCTTGTCGAAGCCCAAGGTGGTCTTCTTAATCATAAACCAGCTGGCAGCATCGCCGCTGACCATCTGTAAAGTATTCTGGTTGGCGATAATACGGATCAGGAACAGCACCAGGGCAGGAGCCATCAGGTTCAGAGCCGTGCCGCCGATGGTCTGATCGGCCCGCAGATTGACCGACGCAAAACTCAGCAGCAGGGAAAACAATGCGCCAAAGATGGCAGCTACCAGCATGGCCAGAATTTCAAGGCCCTGCAGAGTCAGCCAATGGTTGTTGGCCTTGGCTGCTTCAAACAGAGGCACCACCTGCATCAACCGCACAAACCAAACGCCAATAAATGCGCCGAAGATCATAATACCTTCCAGAGCCAGATTGATAATACCGCTGCGCTCGGCAAACACACCGGCCAGTGCCACGATCATCAGAGGCACCGCGTAAATCAAAGTCTGTTGAATCAGGAATGTCATTTCGCGCTACCTCCTTCCGTCTTTTCCGTTTTTTTCTTACGGCTGCTCAGCCACATTTTGATCACCAGAGAGAATGCGGACAGGTACACAATAACGGAGATAATCACGTCGGTAATATACTCGTTATAGGCCGTCAAGTTGGTCAGCTGCAAACCCGCAATATCCAACATAGACATGAAAATTGCCGTAAAGATGACACCGATGGGATGGCAGGCTGCCAGCAGCGCCACAGGAATACCGTTGAAGCCGGTACCGGGCAGAGACTGGTAGGTGGACCAGAAAAACTCGGTATTGCCGGCCAGCCAGTACAGAGAAGCACCGGCAGCACTCAGAGCGCCGGCAATGGCCATAGAAAGCACGATATTGCGCTTATCCTGAATACCGGCATAACGGGCAGCATGGCGGTTGGAGCCACAAGCCTTTAATTCGTAGCCAAAAGTGGTCTTGCTCATCATGACATACACGCCGATAGCCAACACAATGGCGATCAGAATACCGCCGTTGACCTGAGAATTAGGGAACAGTTTGTCCAGACCCATCTTCGGCGTTGCCACATTGTTAAAGGTTGTTTTATAGATATAACCCGTCTTGGTAGACTCCACAACGTTTTTAAAGTTGCTGATATCAAACATCCAGGTGACAAGGTTTGCCGCAATCCAGTTGGTCATGATGCAGGCCAAAACCTCGTTGATATTCAGAAATGCTTTCATCATGCCGGGAATTGCGCCCCAAATCGCACCTGCCAGCATACCGCCGAAGAAAGCCAACAGCCAGATAATAGCAGGAGGCACACTCTCGGAAGGAACACCCAATGCGATCATCAGAGATGCCAATGTACCTATCAGGTACTGGCCGGGTGCGCCAATGTTGAACAAGCCGGTTTTATAGGCCATGGCCACAGACAGGCCGGTCATGATCAGCGGAGTAGCACGGAACAGCATATTGCCAATGTTGGTGGGATTAAAGCCCCATGTTAAAGCGCCGGCAGCATCACGTCCGGTAGAGAACAGGCCGCCGAACACCAGACGAATACCGTCCCACGCCACGGCGGGAGACAGGTTCTTGGATGTGCAGCCCACGATAAAAATCACAATACTGCCCACCAGCAAGCCGATGAGAATCGACAACACGGAGGCCAAAACGGACTGAAAACCAGCACTTTCACGCAATTTTTTCATGCCTGTGCCTCCTTTCCCTGGCGCTTTGCGCCAGCCATATACAGGCCCAATTCCTGCACATCGGTCTGCTTGGGATCCAACTCGCCCACGATCTCACCCTCGTACATCACGAGAATGCGGTCGGAAAGGCTCATGACTTCGTCCAATTCCAGAGAGACCAGCAGCACAGCTTTGCCCTTATCACGCTCGGCCACCAACTGGCTGTGAATGTACTCGATAGCACCCACATCCAGGCCACGGGTAGGCTGAACAGCCACGATCAGAGATTTATCCCGATCGATCTCACGGGCAATGATGGCTTTCTGCTGGTTGCCGCCGGACATAGAGCGGGCGGTCGTGATAGCGCCCTGGCCGCTGCGGACATCGAACCGTTCGATCAGTGTATCGGCATAGTCACGAACAGCCTTATTGTTTATGAACCCGGCGTTCTGGAACTGCTTTTCCTGATAACGCTGCAGCACCATGTTCTGTTCCAATGTGAAGTCCAACACCAGGCCATGCTTATGACGATCCTCGGGAATATGGCTCATATTCAAGCCGCGCTGACGAATAGAAGCTTTGGAAATATCCTGCCCGCACAGTGTCACCGTGCCGCCGGAGGACTTGTCCAGGCCGGTCAGTCCGTGAATAAACTCTGTTTGGCCGTTACCGTCAATGCCGGCAATACAAACGATTTCTCCGGAGTGAACCGTCAGGCTCACATCATTGACAGCATTGCGCTTATGTACATGAGAAGGCACCGAGAAATGTTCCACCTTCAGCACCTCTTCGCCGGGCTTGGCCGGCTCTTTGGTCACTTCCAACTGCACAGGGCGGCCCACCATCATATTAGACAGAGCCTGCTTGTCCGTGTCCTTGGTTTCCACCGTGCCGATGTACTTGCCCTTGCGGAGGACGCTGACACGGTCGGCCACTGCCATGATCTCGTTCAGCTTATGAGAGATGAACAGGATGCTCTTGCCCTCGCGAGAGAAT
Source organism: Oscillibacter sp. (assembly GCA_024404295.1). Lineage (GTDB taxonomy): Bacteria > Bacillota > Clostridia > Oscillospirales > Oscillospiraceae > Oscillibacter. Next base: position 861 of record JAKSQE010000050.1, on the reverse strand, counting down.
TCTTTCATGGTAGCCATCAATTCGTCGATCTCCTGCGGAGTCAGAACGGCAGTCGGCTCGTCAAAAATCAGGATCTCATTATCACGATAGAGCATTTTCAGAATTTCCACACGCTGCTGCATACCAACGGTGATATCCTCCACCTTAGCATCCAGATTCACCTGCAGACCGTAGCGCTTGGACAGTTCTTCCACCTTTGCCCGAGCTTCCTTTCTCTGGAGGAAACCCATTTTAGTGGTCTCTGCGCCTAAAATGATGTTATCCAGCACGGTGAACACATCCACCAGCTTAAAATGCTGATGCACCATGCCGATGCCGAGGGCTGTTGCGTCATTGGGATCCTTTATGGAGACCACTTGTCCATTTTTCTTGATTACGCCTTCCTCCGGCTGATAGAGACCGAACAAAACACTCATCAGCGTGGACTTGCCCGCGCCGTTTTCGCCCAGAAGTGCATGGATTTCTCCCTGCTTCAACTGCAGCGTAATGTTGTCGTTGGCGATAATACCTGGGAACTTTTTGGTAATATTCAGCATTTCAATGGCATACTGTGTTTCCAAATGAGTCACCCTCCTTCCGTTGTGATGGCCCGCCGCAAAAACACTGCGGGGACGGAAACCATTCTTATCGACAGTATACTACATTCTGCATCGCAACGTAAAGAAAAAATAGGCCATTTTTAAAAAAAAGAACGGGAAACCGAAGTTTCCCGTTCCTTGATTCCGTTGATTCCGTTTTGCGGAAATTAGATCATGTTGATGGTCACGTTGGACAGGCCAGCAGCGCTGGGATCTGCCATCTCGGAGGTGTTGTCGATCTGAACCTTGCCGGCCAGAACGTCAGCAAACAGAGCTTCGTACT
>JAKSQE010000005.1 GCA_024404295.1 Oscillibacter sp. | reverse complement strand
TTCTCCCGAGACGGTGGCAGAATACCGTGCTAAGTTGACTGCCCGAATGCAGGAAGTGCTGCAGAGTACGACGATTGATGAGCAACGCATTTTGACCGAAGCTGCAATTTATGCAGATAAGGTTGCAGTAGATGAGGAGACAGTCCGCTTTCGCAGCCATGTGGCGCAGTTGCGTACGATGATTCAATCTGACGAGCCTATGGGGCGTAAGATGGACTTCCTGATCCAAGAGGTCAACCGTGAATCCAATACCATCGGCTCAAAGTGCAACGATGTTGCGATTGCACAGGTTGTTGTGGGGCTGAAAGCTGAAGTCGAGAAGATGCGTGAGCAAGTTCAAAACGTGGAGTAAGCTATGAAACTGATCAATATTGGATTTGGCAATTTAGTATCAAAAAAACGGTTGGTTGCCATTGTCAGTCCTGAATCCGCACCGATCAAGCGGCTGATTCAAGAAAGCCGAGAGCGCGGGATGCTGATTGATGCAACATATGGCCGGAAAACTGCGTCTGTATTTATTATGGATAGCGATCATGTGATTTTGTCAGCATTGTCTCCGGAGCGCTTTTCAGAGAAGGAGGGAGAATGAAATGAGTAGAGGAAAGTCCTTTATCATATCTGGCCCCTCCGGTGTAGGAAAGAGCACAATTCTGACTGAACTAATGAAAAAGCGTGACTTGTACTTTTCTGTTTCCGCAACGACACGAGATCCTCGACCTGGCGAGGAAAATGGCGTACATTATCACTTTATTGACCGTGAGACCTTTCAGAAATGGATCGAAAACGGTGAATTTCTGGAACATGCCGAGTTTGTCGGAAATTGCTACGGAACGCCGAAACGCTATGTGGATGAAGCTATGGAGCAGGGAAGAGATGTCATTTTAGACATCGAAGTACAAGGTGCCGAGCAGGTGATTGCCCTTCGTCCTGAAACGGTTCGAATTTATATCGCACCTCCAAATTGGGAGGAGCTTGAGCGTCGTTTGACTTCACGCGGTACCGATTCTCCTGAGAAGATTCGCCAGCGTCTGGAGCGGGCACAGGAGGAATATAAGACTGCGCATGCTTATGACTATTTTGTGATTAATGATAGTATTGAAAATGCTGTGCGGGAACTGGATTCTATCATGACCGCCGAGCATTGCAAGCCTGCTGAGCGTTATGCTCAGTTAGCGGACTAAAATATAAAATATAGCCGCAAAGCGGCAGATTGGAAGTAAATAATTATGATGCTGTATCCTGCTATGAATGTTCTGAATGACCATATTCCCAACCGTTATATGTTGGTTAATGTGGTGGCTCGTCGTGCCCGCCAGATCTCTGATGAGGCTGATGAAGTGGGCACTAAACTGACCGAAAAGCCGGTAACGCTGGCGATTCACGAGGTTGCTGACGGCAAGATCGATGCCGGCCATATGGATCTGACGATCTAATTTTTCACAGAGATCAAACGGAGGAGGGCGAGGCATGGAAACCGCAGAAATTGTAAAAGTTGCGGTCAGCGCCGCGCCCTATTCCATTGATAAACCATATGATTATATCGTTCCAAAGGAACTGCAGGAAGCTGCGGTTCCGGGCGTACGTGTACTGGTGCCTTTCGGTAGAGGCAATCGCCTTTCAGAAGGTGTGATTTTAGCACGAGAAAACGGGGAAAAACTGGAAACGATCAAGGGACTGCGCTGTGTTCTGGACAAAGAACCGGTGTTATCCGGTAAAGAAATCGCGTTGGCTCTTTGGATGCGCCAGCGATATTTCTGCACGCTGTTTGAGGCGATTCGCACGATTCTGCCCGCAGGACTTTGGTATGGATTTCAAGAAATATGGTCTATTGTTGAGCCCAATGATGCAGCAGCAATGCAGGAAACTGTGGAGAGCATACCACATGGGATTGAAGTAATAGAGTATCTGACAGAAAGTGGTGGACGTTCTGATTTTGAAACGTTAGAATCCACTTTTGGCTCGGATACGTTGAAAACTTTGAAGGCTTTGCAAAAAGCGCAAGTTGTATCATGTGAGACTGCCGCTAAGCGGAAAATTCAGGATAAGACACGCCGTATGGCAGAATTGGCAATGAGTGCCGAGGAAGCTCTTGCTATAGTTGAACCGAAGCGACGCTCTGCACCTGCTCGATATGCGGTGATTGAATTGCTTTCAACTGCTGGTCGAACGTCTTGTTCAGAAATCTCTTACTATACAGGTGCATCTTTGGCAACCTTGAAAGGTCTGGAGAAAGCGGGAATCATTGCATTTTCGCAAGAAGAGACCTTGCGATTGCCGACGATTGAAACTGAGGAGTCAGGCCCAGATATCGTCTTGAATCAAGAACAGCAACAAGCATTGGAGTCCGTGATGTCATCTATTCAAGCGGAAAGTGGAGCGGTTACCCTGCTTCACGGTGTGACAGGAAGCGGAAAGACGCAGGTCTATTTGCGCTTGGTTCAGGAAATACTGAATCAAGGAAAAACAGCGATTGTTTTAGTCCCGGAAATTGCGTTGACTCCGCAAATGATGCGAAAGTTCTCGAGCTATTTCGGCAGTAAAGTGGCTATGCTTCATAGCTCCCTAAAGCTTTCTGAGCGATATGATCAGTGGAAACGAATTCGCAGAGGCGAAGTTGACGTCGTACTTGGCACTCGTTCGGCAATTTTTGCACCGCTGGATCGCCTTGGGCTTATTGTGATCGATGAGGAGCAGGAAGGAAGCTACCGCTCCGAAAATCCCCCTCGCTATGATACACGAGATATCGCAAAGTATTTGTGCGCGCGGGAGAAAGCGGTGCTGCTTCTTGGCTCTGCAACGCCTAGCATTGAAACGGCACAGGCTGCCGAAGAGGGACGCTATCAAAAGCTTCTTCTTCGTCAGCGATATAATCAAAAAGCGCTTCCCAATGTCATCATCGCAGATCTGAGAGAGGAAGTCCGGAAAGGAAATCCAGGACTTATTAGCGAGGTCCTGCGGAAAGAATTGGAAGAAAATCTTTCTCGCGGTGAACAAAGCATTTTGTTTCTCAATCGCCGAGGCAGTAGTCGAATGCTTCTATGCGGAGAATGCGGCTATGTGCCTGAGTGTCCACGCTGTAGCGTCGCTATGACCTATCATTCGGCGAATAACCGATTGATGTGCCATTATTGTAATCACTCTGAGCGGGCAAGTGACGTTTGCCCGGAATGTGGCGGCAAGATGAAGTTCATTGGTTCCGGTACGCAGCGCATAGAGGAAGAACTCCATGAACTGTTTCCTGACACTGCCATTCTGCGGATGGATGCGGATACAGTGACCGCTGGTCACGAGAAGATATTGCAGACATTTGAGAAGGAACGAGTTCCAATCTTAATTGGTACCCAAATGGTAGCAAAGGGCTTAGATTTTGAGAATGTGACTTTGGTTGGTGTCTTATCAGCTGACTTGTCTCTTTATATTGACCACTATCAAGCAGCAGAGCGCACCTTTGACCTATTGACGCAAGTTGTCGGACGTGCAGGCCGAGGAGAAAAGCAAGGTAGAGCGGTCATTCAGACCTATACTCCGGGAAACGATGTGATCCGTTTTGCTGCGCAGCAGAACTATGAAGCATTTTTTCAAAGCGAACTGCGTATGCGTCGCCTGCGTCGCTACCCGCCCTATGCAGATTTGTTTACCTTTACCGTGTCCGGTTCGGAGGAAAGTCGTGTTCTTCGTGCTGCCGCAAGCGTCCGTGCATCGCTGCAGCAGATGGCAGGAATCCCTGAACTATCCAAAACTGAGCCGGAAATTTTAGGACCTGCTCCGGCGCCGATTCTAAAAGTAAACAACCGATACCGTTACCGCTGCGTATGGATCGGTCAAAATAATAAAGCAACGAGAGAATATATCAGTTGGCTTTTGAAAACATTTGCCAGAGATCATACAAATCGTGGATTAAATCTATTTGTGGATTGTAATACGACAGAATAAGGAGAGTTTCTTATGGCATTACGTAATATTGTAACACAGGGCGAAGATTGTTTGACGAAGGTTTGCCGCCCCGTGGCGTCCTTTGACAGCCGGCTCCATACCCTTTTGGACGATATGGCAGAGACATTGGAAGATGCCAATGGTGCGGGATTGGCCGCTCCACAGGTGGGTGTGCTGCGTCGTATCTGCCTTGTTTTGGACGAAGATACCGAGGAATATATTGAACTGATCAATCCCGAGATTATTGCTATGAGCGGTGAGCAGACCGGATTGGAAGGTTGCTTGAGTGTTCCCGGCAAGTGGGGTATCGTGACCCGTCCAAACTATGTTCGAGTAAGGGCACAAGATCGTGACGGCAACTGGTTTGAAGCGGAAGGTGAGGGCTTGACAGCTCGCGCATTTTGCCATGAAATCGAGCATCTCGACGGCCATCTGTTTGTGGAGCATGTGGACCATTTCCTGACGGATGAAGAACTGCAGGATTATATTTCCGAGGATGAGGAGTAAATTGATGCGAATTCTGTTTATGGGTACACCCGACTTTGCTGCGGTATCCCTAAAGCGTTTGGTGGAAGATGGACATGAGATCTGCGGCGTGTTTACGCAACCGGATAAGCCCAGAAACCGCAATAAAGTGACTTTTTCCCCAGTGAAGGAATATGCACTCTCCCAAGGGTTAACAGTTTATCAGCCCCTAAAAATGCGTGACGGGGAAGCACTTAGGATTGTGCAGTCCCTTGATCCCGAATTGATTGTCGTGGTTGCATATGGTCGGATCCTTCCCAAGGAGATTTTGGATGCGCCGAAGCTGGGATGCGTGAACGTCCATGCTTCCATTCTTCCCAAATACCGTGGGTCTGCGCCTATTAACTGGGCCATTTTGTATGGTGAGGAAGAGACAGGCGTCTCTATCATGTATATGGCAGAGGCACTGGATGCCGGTGATGTGATTCGTGTTGCCAAAACTGCCATTGATCCGGAAGAAGATTTGCCCACGCTGTGGGACCGCTTGGCCCTGTTGGGGGCACAGGCGCTTTCCGAGACGATTCCTACTTTACTGGATGGAACGGCGGAGCGTACCCCACAGGACGACAGTCAGATGACCTATGCCCCGATGCTGTCACGTGAATTGTCTCCCATTGACTGGAACAAATCCAGCCGCGAAATACGCAATCAGGTACGTGGTTTGATTCCCTGGCCCTGTGCTTCCGCAGAATTGGCTGGTCAGCGGTTTAAGATCTACCACACAGAACTGGGAAATGAGACTGTTAAGGCTCCGGGAACCATTCTCTCTGCCGGAAAGAAGGGCATTGAGGTGGTTTGTGGTGATGGACGCAGTATTTATCTGACAGAAATTCAGGCAGAAGGTGGCAAGCGAATGGCTGCCGCAGCCTATTTGTTGGGTCACCCAATTTCTATTTGAATCGAGGAACTCTATGTATTATCCCATGTATGGCGGTTATGGCGATGCAGCTACGATCTCGGCTAACGCAATTTATTTCATTTTGCTGATTCCTGTTATGGCGCTTGCCTTATGGGCACAGGCACAGGTATCCGGCAACTTCCGGCGTTACAGCGGCGTTAGCAATCGCCGGCACATGACCGGAGCACAGGCAGCCGAGGCTGTTCTGCGGGCGCATGGTGTTTATAATGTGCCGATTCGCCCGTGCCAAGGTAATTTGACAGATCATTACGACCCCAGAGACAACACAATTTATTTATCTGAGCCTGTTTATAACGCTGCTACCATTGCGGCGGTTGGTGTGGCGGCTCATGAAGCAGGACATGCCGTGCAGTATGCGGTGAGTTATGGCCCGATTCGCATTCGCAGTGCGATCATACCCGCTACACAGTTTGGCTCTAAGTTTTCGTTTATTCTTCTGATGATAGGTTTAATTCTTTACAGTCAGTCCTTTCTGTTCATCGGAATCGTATTGTTTTCCCTAACGACGATTTTCCAGCTTGTGACCTTGCCGGTGGAGTTTAATGCGTCTCATCGTGCGCTTGAGACTTTGGAAGGGCAAATGCTGTTGGATGATGAAGAAATGTACGGTGCACGAAAGGTTTTGCGTGCTGCAGCACTGACATATGTCGCTGCATTGCTGACATCTGCACTGCAGCTGCTGCGCTATGTGCTGATTTTCATGGGCCGTAGCAACCGGAGAAATAACCGATGAGCGCCCGTGAGACAGCCCTGCAGGTACTGGTTGATTGCCGCAGCAACAGTGCCTGGGCCGATGCCGCATTGAAAGCACAGATCAGTCGCGACAAGCTATCTCCTGCGGATGCTGCGCTTTGCAGTCGCATGGTTTATGGTATCATGCAAAACAGGATGCTGTTGGATTATTATCTGGCAGCATTCTGCTCTCAAAAACCGGATCATTTGCAACCACCGCTATTAGAAATATTGAGACTTGGTGCGTATCAGATTTTATTTTTGGACAAGGTACCGGATAGCGCTGCTGTCAACGAATCTGTGAAGTTGGCCAAAGCGAAACGTCCGCAGGCGGCAGGCTTGGTGAATGCCGTTTTGCGGAAATTAGCCCAAAATAAAGAGAACCTGCCTGCGATACCCATGCGGGATGATGTGCAGTACCTTTCCATCCGATACAGCCATCCTAAGTGGCTGGTTAAGCGACTATTGACAATTTTAGGCAGGGAAGAGACGGAGGCATTTCTGTCCATTAACAACGAGGTTGCACCCATGACAGCACAGGTCAATCCCTTGAAGACCACAGAGGAGGATCTGCTTTCCGAACTGTCTGAATCGGGCGTTTCTGCAAAGAAACATGCGTGGGTTTCCGGTTGCTTGGAATTATCCGGAACCGGAGACTTGACTGCGCTGCCAGCTTTTCAAGATGGTAAATTTTTGATTCAGGACCCTGCCGCTCGATTCGTTGCAATTCTGGCTGAACTGGAGCCGGGTAAAAAGGTTTTGGACGTCTGCGCTGCTCCGGGTGGTAAGTCTTTCAGCGCAGGATTTGCAATGGAAGGCAAAGGTGAAATTGTATCCTGCGATCTCCACGAAAACAAACTGAAGCGGATTTTGGACAGTGCAAATCGTTTAGGATTGCATTGCATTGAAACCGCGGCACAGGATGGTCGCGTGTTCCGAGAAGAATGGGCAGAGCAATTTGACGTCGTTTTGGTGGATGCCCCATGTTCGGGTTTGGGAATTATCCGCAAGAAGCCGGATACCCGGTATAAAAAGGCGGATGATCTGTTTACACTTCCAGTGATACAAGCGGCCATTTTGGAAAATGCTGCAAAATATGTTGCTCCAGGTGGTCGTTTGATCTATTCCACATGCACGATCTTGCCGGAGGAAAATGAGCAGGTTACCGACGCATTCCTGCTAAGTAACCCCAATTTTGAACGTGAAAAGTTTTTGCTTCCCAATTTGAAAGAGGAAACAGATGGGCAGATTACCCTGTGGCCGCAGCGACAGGGGACGGATGGCTTTTATATTTGCCGAATGAAGCGGCGTTGATTTGAGGATTATATGGTAGATTTAAAATCTTGCACATTAGAAGAGATTACCGACTTGATGCGCTCTATGGGTGAGTCTTCTTTTCGCGGTAAACAGGTTTTTACCTGGTTACATAAAGGTGTTCGCTCATTTGATGAAATGAGTAACCTCTCAAAGACTCTTCGTGGAAAGTTGACAGAAACATGTCAATTGACTCCTCCGACCGTGGCGCGTAAACAGGTTTCTCAGCTGGATGGTACGATCAAATACCTGTGGGAGTTATCTGATGGAAACTGCATTGAAACAGTTTTGATGCGGTACCATCACGGTAACACAGTTTGCATATCCTCGCAGGTCGGTTGCCGCATGGGATGTGCTTTTTGCGCCTCTACAATTGCTGGCAAGGTAAGAGACTTGACACCGGCCGAGATGCTGGATCAAGTGCTTTTTACCCAAATAGATTCTGGCGTAGAGATTTCCAATATCGTTTTGATGGGAATTGGAGAGCCGACAGATAATTTAGATCATGTTTTGCGCTTTCTGGAGTTGGTAAATCATCCAGATGGTCTGAATATTGGAATGCGACATATTTCGCTGTCCACTTGTGGTGTGATTCCCGGAATTCGCCGTTTAGCGGATTTGGGATTGCAGTTAACGTTGTCTGTTTCACTTCATGCACCGGATCGGGAAACACGCGATCGCATTATGCCGGTAAACCGCGCTTATGATGTGGATGATTTATTTGCCGCATGTCATGATTACTTCAAGAAGACCGGGCGACGGATTTCTTTTGAATATGCAATGATCGATGGAGTCAATGATCACGATTGGCAAGCTGACTTAATTGCAAAGAAACTTCGCGGTATGCCGGGACATGTTAATTTGATTCCGCTAAATGACGTGGTAGAGAGTCCGTTTAAGCCCTCTAAGAGAATTGCTGAATTTCAGAAGCGGCTGGAATCTCACGGCTTAACCGCAACGGTGCGGAGAAGCTTAGGCGGAGACATTGACGCTTCTTGCGGACAGTTACGAAGAAAAGCAATGCAGGAGAAAGGAGAGATTGCAGGATGCTAAACATCTGGAGCATAACTGATATCGGTTTGGTCCGAAAGGAAAACCAGGATGCCTTTGCGACATCATATCATGAAGAATCTGGACGAACGATTGCGGTTGTTTGTGATGGCATGGGTGGTAGTGCCGGTGGCCGGATTGCCAGCAAGTTGGCTGTTGAGACTTATATTCAGGAAGTCTCGCTGGTTTTAACTGCACAAATGGAGCCGGAACAGATTCGTGAGGCTTCTTCTTATGCGATATCTAAGGCGAATAAAGCAATTGCTGATGCTGCTGCGCGGAATGAAGAGATTGCAAACATGGGCACAACGTTAGTAGCTGCGATTTCTTGTCAAGACGGAGTTGTAGTATCCAATGTGGGAGACAGTCGTGCATATTGCATCAGTACATCCGGAATCCATCGAATTACAAAAGATCACTCTCTGGTTGAGACCATGGTGGAGCATGGCGATATTACAGCGGACGAGGCACGGCATCATCCAAACAAGAATTTGATCACAAGGGCATTGGGCGCAAATTGTAATGCAACTTGTGATGGCTATATTTATCCCATGCATAAGGGAGATTACTTGCTCTTGTGCACGGATGGCCTGGTCGATACCGTTACGGATCAGGAACTGCTGTTTGAGATCATTCACATGAATGATCCGTCAACCAGTTTAAATCGACTTCTGAAAATCTCTAAAAGTAATGGTGCTCCAGACAACGTGACTGCAGTTCTCATGCAGATTTCGTAAGAAAGGGGGAGACAACGTATGGATCCTTATATCGGGAAAATGTTAGACAATCGCTATGAGATTCTGGAGAGAATCGGTACTGGCGGTATGGCCATCGTATATAAAGCAAAGTGCCATCGTTTAAATCGGCTGGTTGCTATCAAAATACTAAAGAGTGATTTAGCGCAGGATGAAGATTTCCGCCGCCGCTTCAATGCGGAATCCCAGGCGGTTGCTCAGCTGTCTCACCCTAATATTGTGTCCGTGTATGATGTGTCTCACGGTGGAGATTCGGAATATATCGTCATGGAATTGATTGACGGTATTACGCTGAAACAGTATATGGAAAAGCGCGGAAAACTGAATTGGCGGGAAGCGCTTCATTTTATTACACAGATCATGCGTGGTTTGAGCCATGCGCATAGTCGAGGAATTATTCACCGGGATATTAAACCGCAAAATGTGATGGTCTTAAGAGACGGCAGTGTACGAGTTGCTGACTTTGGCATTGCTTGTTTGGAGGACTCTTCTCAGACCATCACGCAGGAAGCTTTGGGATCTGTGCACTATATTTCTCCGGAGCAGGCACGAGGAGACCGGCCTGATGCACGTTCAGATATCTACTCTGCCGGAATTGTGCTCTACGAAATGTTGACAGGACGGTTGCCCTTTGAAGGTGAATCCGCAGTTTCTGTGGCAATTCAACATCTTTCCTCCATTCCTCTTGCGCCGCGTGAGATCAATGCAGATATTCCGGAACAGATGGAATTGATCTGTATGAAGGCAATGGCACCCGATTTGGATAAGCGGTATGCTTCTGCAGACGACATGATTGCTGATCTGGATAAGTTCCGGAAAAATCCTGAAGTTGAAATGGATTTTGAATTGTCTGATTTGCAAGAAGAGGAAACGGATGAGCCTACTATGGCAATCCACACAGTGGGAGGGCATGCCACAAATTTGAATCCCTCTCGACAGGACCATCATCATGGCCGTTACGAGGAAACTGAGGTAACGGATCCTCCCATGAGTAAACGTCGTACCATCTTGGTCGCAGCAATTGCAATTGCTGCGCTGGCGGTTGTTGCACTTTTGTTCAGTTCTATTATGAATTCGTTCAAAACTCCTGCTTCGGATCAGTATATGGTACCTGAAGTACTGAACCTGACTTTAGAAGAAGCAATGAATTTGCCGGAAGTGAATGGCATTTTTGAGATCCAGGAAGCAGAGAACGAGATTTTTAGCGAGGACTATTCTGAAGGCAGAATTGCAAAGCAAGAACCTTCTGCTGGCGAATACAGAAAAGGAAACCAATTGGTGATTAAAGTTTGGATCAGCGCCGGTGAAGATAAGGGCGAAATGCTGGATGTGACTGAAAAAACGGTGACAGAAGCAATGGTCAAACTGAAGCAACTCAAGGAAAAGTATGGTGTTACTTTTGACACAAGCGAAACGTACCAGCAGTATTCTGATGTTGTGGAAGAGGGAAAGATCATTGCAACGATTCCCGCTGCACATGAAGCTGTCAAGAAAGGCGAAACAATTATTCTTGTAGTTAGCAAGGGCCCAGAACGCAAGCCGATAATGGTTCCCAGATTTATCGGTCAGAATATCAGTGATGTACTTCCGCAGCTTGAAGCATACAAATTGATTTGCAATGAAGAAGATATGATCGAAGTATTGAGCGATCAACCTGCTGGAACGATTATCTCCCAGAGCATTGATCCTCTGACACAGGCATTTGAAGGTGATTCTATTCGCTTTGAAATCAGCTCTGGTCTAACAGCTGCCCAGATGCCGGTTTCCTTTAACTTGCCGCAGGATGGCCGCGCTACGGTTAAGGTAGAGGTGTATGTTGGCGATGAGTCTACGCCCCAGAGCTATGGCACTGCATACTGCAGTAATTATTACTACACTGCTATGCTGACCGGCTCCGGAACGCAAATGATTCGCGTCTATTTTGACGGCGAATTGGATATCAGCCAATCCCATGAACTGCAATTCAACTAAGACAGAGGCCTTTATGAAGCAAGGAAGAATAGAAAAGGCGCTAAGCGGCTTTTATTATGTGGACTGTGATGGCGACCGGTTGACCTGCCGTGCGAGAGGAAAGTTTCGAAAGGAAGGCACATCTCCGCTTGTTGGCGATTGGGTTGAAGTGGGAGATCTGGGAAACGGTGAAGGTGTTCTGGAGCAGATTTTGCCGCGAAAGAACGCATTTACACGACCGGCGGTTGCTAATATCGACCAACTGGTGATCATTGGCTCAGGTGCAATTCCAAAAACCGATCCGTTTCTGATCGACCGAGTTGCCGCCATTGCTGAGTTAAAAGGCTGCGAAGTGATTTTGCTGCTAAATAAGTGCGACTTGGAGCGGGCAGACGACCTGTATAACATTTATCGGGCAGCTGGTTTTCAAACATTGCGCATTAGTGCTGAAACTGGCGAGGGCTTAGAAGAATTAAAACCTTTGATAGCAGGTAAACTTTCTGCGTTTACTGGTAACTCAGGCGTTGGAAAGTCCAGTATTCTCAATGCATTAGACCCCAGCTTCCAATTAAAGGTTGGAGAGATCAGCACAGCATTGGGCCGCGGTAAGCACACAACGAGACATGTCGAATTGTTTCATTTGAGTTGTGGTGCGAGTATTGTGGATTCTCCGGGATTCTCGTCATTTGAGACGGAGGAACTCAATCTGGAGTTGAAACATCACCTGCCGGAAACATTCCGAGAGTTTGTCCCATACCTTTCGGATTGCCAATTTGTTGGCTGCAGTCACACCAAGGAAAAGGGCTGCGGTGTGCTGAAAGCCGTGCGGGACGGGAAAATTCAGCAAAGCCGCCATAAGAGTTATCTGCGCCTTTACGAGGAGTTGAAACCCTTAAAAGACTGGCAGGAAAAGAAATGAATGAACACTGGGTGCATGGTTTGCACCCAGTGTTTTTTTGTACCTTGGCCAAGCAATGTTGTATATACTACGGTAGAGGAAGGGGGGTGTACTCCATGTGTCATGGTGGAGGAAAGAACTGGCTTATTGGAATTTTTGCGATATCCATGGGAACCGGAATATTTATTGCAGCAATTTTCCCGGCAGGACTGCTAATGTTTCTGGTAGCTACACTATTGATTGCATGTGGCTGCGCCTGCTGTAAGCGTTAGGGAGGAGGAATTCAATGAACATCGTGGTTTGGAAATCCCCAAAAGCTTTGCGAGGAATTTTGCGTAAACTGTTTGGAATACGGGAATAACCTTCGTAGTTCACTCATAGAGTGAAGTGAACAAGCCGGGAAAGGAAGGGGTTCTGGATGGAACTGGAGTTGAAAAAAGAATGTATAGAGGCATATGACCTTTGCGGGAACTTGACGCTGACGCAGGAGGACACGACCGAGACGATCGTCCCGGATTACTGCCCGGATATCGCTCGTATTATTTCAACCGAAGGAACGGTCTTTATACACAGCCGTGACGTGAGAGAGGGCAGAGGAGAGCTTTCCGGAAGTGTTCGTGTCAATGTTTTGTACACCCCGGAAGGAGAGAGCGGCATTCGAGTCTTAGAATTTGCAATGCCTTTCACTGTGGCTTCGGAGCCGAATAGCCTGCCGGAGTGTCTCTTTTTATCTGCTGTCTGCAAAATCGACCTCTTAGAGAGCCGCATGCTAAATCCAAGAAAAGTTTTCACGCGTTGTAAATTGGTAACCCAGATGATTGGGTATCAAAAAAAGCCCCTTTGCTTTAGCTCAGATATTGAAGCAGAAGAAAAGCTGAGCATAGAAAAGAATAGAGTTAATCAACATATTACACTTTTGAAGAACATAGCTGAAAAGGACTATACATTTACAGAGACAATAAACCTTTCCCCGGGACGCCAAGGCGCAAATGAACTGCTCGGCAACCGCATTACCAGTATGGTGACGGAAACAAAATTAATCGGAAACAAACTGGTGTATAAGGGGTTATTTAACATCTTCTTACTTTACCGCGGGAATGATGGCCAAGTAAACGCAAGTTCTGTGGAACTGCCGTTCTCTCAAATCATGGAAATGGAAGGCGTTTCAGAGAAATCTCAGGTCTCACTACAGATGCAGCTGACCGGAACGGATCTACAGATCGACGGTGCAGATGCGGAAGGACGGGAAATTGCAGTTACACTCTATTTCCACGCAATAGCATTTGTGAGGGAAGAAGAACAAATCACCCTGTTAAGAGACTTATATTCAACGGCTTTTGAAACCTCCTATGAGACAAAGCCGGTTTCCATCTGCAGCCTATATGAAAAGGTAAACCGTCGGCAGACGGTACGTGAGGTTCTGGAGATCGGGGTCATTGCGTCAACAATTCTGTCCGCAAAAGCTTCTTGCGGAAACGTATCTGTCAGTCGTGATGGAGAGGTTGCACTACTCCGTTCCAATGTGGCTGTTCAGGTTTTGTATCTGGACGAAGGAGGATCTTGTCTGGTTGCCGAACGTTCCATTGAGGTCAGCTCTCAATTAGAACTGCCACATAACTGCACAATCCATGCAACCGCATTCTGCGGTCAGGAATTACAGGCAACGTTGGGAGACCATGGTATTGAGGTGCGCTTTGCGGTGGATTTTGAAGCGGATGTTAGCTCCAATTTAATGAAGATTACCATTGAGAAGGTGGAACTGGATCAGAATGCAATGAAAGACTTGTCCGGTGCGCCGTCTTTGGTGTTGCGGTGTTGTAACCAAGATGAGTCTGCCTGGGAATTGGCGAAGAAATATAATACAACGATTTCTGAAATTCTGAGTGCCAATCAAATCGAACAGGAAGATGAATTACCATCTGATAGAATGCTTCTGATTCCTCATAAGAGAGCTTGAATAGATAAAATAAAAAGACCTGCAGCAGCAGGTCTTTTTATTTTAGTTTTCAGAATAGCGGGAAAGGAATTGCTTTGTACGATCTTCCTTGGGATGGTCGATCACTTCATGAGGATCACCTTGTTCCACAATAAAACCACCATCCATAAAGATCACTTGATCAGCCACATCACGAGCGAAGGCCATCTCGTGAGTTACAATGATCATAGTAGTTTTCTGTTCGGCCAGATTGCGAATGACACGCAGCACTTCACCGGTCAGCTCGGGATCCAATGCGGAGGTAGGTTCATCAAAGCATAGAATGTCGGGGTGAAGCGCCAGAGCACGCGCAATGGCAACACGCTGCTGCTGACCACCGGAAAGCTGATGCGGGTAGTGGTCGGCACGATCAGCCAGACCCATCTGAGCCAGCAGCTCTCGGCCGGCAGACAGAATTTGCTCCTTGGTTTCTCCGCTCTCTTTCATCATAAGCTCACGAGCTAATGTTACATTCTGAAGTGCGGTATATTGAGGGAACAAATTGAAGTTTTGGAATACCAGGCCAAAATGAAGACGCTTTTTGCGTATTTCGCTCTCCAACTGCGTCTGAGGATCATTCGCATCAAAGAGAGTATTGCCATTCACAGAAATGATCCCCTGGTCAGGAACTTCCAAAAAGTTCAGACAACGCAACAGGGTAGTTTTACCGCTACCGGAAGAGCCAATAATGGATAGTGCCTGTCCCTGTTCCAGAGAGAAACTGATATCATTCAGAACCTTGGTCGAACCAAAATGCTTTTCAAGATGGTTGACTTCCAAAATTGCCATCTTATTTCCCTCCTTATCTGAAGTAGCTGAGCTTGCGCTCGATGTAACCAAACAAAATCGTCAGAATACCGACGAAAACCAGATAGAATACTGCGGTGTAGAACAAAGGCCAGGTAATACCACTGGATTTCATAAAGGACTCACCGGCCTTGATGATCTCAGTGATTGCAATGACACGAGCCAGAGAAGTATCCTTCACCAGCGTGATGATCTCGTTAGACATAGGGGGTACGATACGCTTGACCATCTGCAAGAGAGTGATCTTAAAAAAGATCTGGCTTTTGGTCATGCCCAACACTTCACCAGCTTCGCGCTGTCCCATAGGAACGCCTTCAATACCGCCGCGGTAGATGACAGAGAAATAGCACGCATAGTTAATGACAAATGCAACAATACAGGCAGCCATACGACCATCTTTAAAGTTCCAAGGGTTATTATCCAACCACATGCCGGGGCCGTAGAAGATGATGATCAACTGCAACACAAGTGGCGTACCGCGAATGATCCAGACAATCACATTGGTCACGACACTTAGCGGGCGAAATCTACTCATGGAACCAAAAGCAATCAGTAGTCCAAAAGGCAACGCAAATAGCAGTGTCAGGAAAAACAGCCGTGCTGTCTCTGCGCAACCATTCAAAATGGATAGCGTTACGGTCCAAAACATGGAAAACTCTCCTCAATTATTTTTCTCATTTTGCCGCCCAAAGGCAGAGAGCGTTAAACACTCTCTGCCTTTGGCGTATTGCTTCTCTAAAGAGGGGGTAACAGATTACTTTACGATCACGACCTGAGCGTTGTTGCAATATGCATTGGTGCAAGCCATGGTTTCCATAACCGCATCGGTCAGGGTCATGCCGTTCCAAACAACGTCGATTGCCTTGCCGTCCAGCTCAAAGACCTTGTTGTCCCAATCGATCTCAACGAACTCAATGCTAACACCCAGCTTCTCGGCAACCAGCTTAGCCATATCAGCATCGAAGCCGATCCACTCACCGTTGTCATCCTTGTAGTCCATGGGGGCGAAGTCAGTGATACCGACAATCAGAGTGCCCTTGCCCTGGATGTAAGCCACATCGCCGTCAGCGGAAGCGGTATAAGCATCAGCCTTCTGCTCGATGACAGCTTCCTGCACGCCGTAAGTATTGGCGATCTCCATCATGGTGCCGTCAGCATAAGCATCAGCCATCACTGCATTGATGAAAGCAGCCAGATCGCTGTCCTTACGGCAACCAACACCGTACAGCTCTTCGGTCAACTTCTGATCGGTGATCTTCAGATCGGGATAGCTGGTACCTTCACCGACCATTGCACCGGCCATCAGGGAGTCGATAATGGCGGCATCAGAGGTGCCGGCCTGAACTTCCATCAAAGCCTTAGCCTGGGTATCAACGCTGACGATCTCGAAACCGTTTTCCAGAGCAACTTCCTCACCGGCAGAACCTGCCTCAACGGCATAGACGATGGTAGCGGGAGCCTCGGGAGCGGGATCAGCATCAGCGGGCTTTTCTTCAGCAGGCTTGCTGCAAGCGGCTAAAGCCATGACCATGGCCAGAGCCAACATCAAAGACATAAACTTTTTCATCGTAAATCCTCCTAAAAATTGCGACAGTCAATCGCTCATTTACTATGGTATCAGTTTACCACGCTAAATTGGTAGTGTAAAGAAAAGTTGTGCATAAAATATATAAGCTAATCGCAATGTCATTTATCTATTTTCAACAATAACGGGTGTCTTGTACTATTTGTTACGTCTGATGCATAAAGATAAAACACGAATATGGAGCAAAAAAGGACGGGATGCTATGAATACCTCGATCTATCAGAATATTGCCACACGCACGGCAGGGGATATTTATGTCGGTGTTGTAGGGCCTGTGCGCACAGGAAAATCTACTTTTATTAAGCGCTTTATGGAGACCCAGATCATTCCGAATATTGAAAACGTGTATCGAAAAGAGCGAGCCAGAGATGAACTGCCTCAAAGTGGTTCTGGCCGCACCATTATGACGGCGGAACCGAAATTTGTTCCGGAAGAAGCAGTGGAGATGCAGCTTGCTGATGGTGGACAATGCTCTGTACGCTTGATCGACTGTGTGGGGTATATGGTGCGAGGCGCATTGGGACAATTTGAAGACGAACAGGTTCGTATGGTGACAACGCCGTGGTATGACCATGCAATTCCCATGACAGAGGCCGCTGAAATCGGAACGCGGAAAGTCATTGCGGAGCACGCCACGATTGGCATTGTGATTACAACAGATGGAAGTATTACCGATATTCCGCGTGAAGATTATCTCGAAGCGGAAGAACGAGTGATCAGTGAACTGCAAGAATTGAACAAACCGTTTATTGTCTTGCTGAATTCTAATGATCCGGAATCTGACCGCGCTACAGCCATTGCTGCAGATATTACATCGCATTATGAGGTGCGCTGTATCCCGGTCAATTGCCTGACGCTGAGCGAAGATGCCGTAAATGATATTTTAAAGGCAGTTTTATACGAGTTTCCTATGCAGGAGTTGAATCTCTATTTACCTCCATGGGTAGATGCCTTGTCGACGACGCACCCAATCAAAGCGGGCCTTTATGAAATGGTCCGGAAGGAAGCGGTTGGACTGCGACACATTCGGGAACTGGAAGGGGTTATTTCGGCACTGGGTCATTGCGAAAACATCAGCAAAGCAGAGATTCAAACCATCGACTTAGGAACCGGAGTGGCCAGCGCAGAACTGATCTTGCCGCGAGAGCTGTTTTACCATACACTATCTGAGCAATCCGGATTTCAGGTTGCGGATGATGGTGACCTGATGAGCCTGCTGACTCAGCTTGCATCTGTTAAGGCGGAATATGATAAGGTTTCTGCAGCTTTGCGTGATGTACGGGAAACCGGTTATGGGATCGTGGTTCCCGGAATCGATGAACTGCGGCTTGAGGAACCACAAATTATGAAGCAGGGTGGGCGATACGGAGTAAAACTAAAGGCCAGCGCTCCAAGTATTCATATGATTCGAGCTGACATTGAAACGGCCGTTTCTCCCATTGTTGGAAACGAAAAACAATCGGAAGATCTTGTAAATTATCTGTTACAGGAATTTGAAGGTGACACCAGTAAGATCTGGGAATCAAATATTTTTGGGCGAAGCTTCCACGAATTGGTCAGTGATGACTTGCAGACGAAACTGAAAAGAATGCCAGACGATGCACAGAAAAAGCTGCAGGAGACATTGACGCGCATCATCAATGAGGGGAGTGGCGGCTTAATTTGCATCATCCTTTAATAGAGTTTTAAGAAGTTCAAGGACCCTATCCATTCGGATGGGGTCCTCGAACTTGCCAGACTCGATGTATTTGAGAAAGCGCATTCAGCATTCAACACCTTCTAAATTAAGCAGAAATTTCTTTTTTTCTATACCGCCTGCATATCCGGTTAGACAGCCGTTAGCGCCCAAGACGCGGTGGCATGGAATTAGAATGGAGATGGGATTGTGTCCCACAGCTCCGCCTACGGCTTGAGCGGAAGCAGAAATTCCTCGTCGTTGAAGAAGCCGGGATATTGCACCGTATGTTG
Source organism: Oscillibacter sp. (assembly GCA_024404295.1). Taxonomy (GTDB): domain Bacteria; phylum Bacillota; class Clostridia; order Oscillospirales; family Oscillospiraceae; genus Oscillibacter. The sequence goes on along the minus strand of JAKSQE010000005.1, from coordinate 3,481 downwards.
AAGTCTGACCATAGGGAATATCCATTAACAGCTCCCACACGGACTGCCGAAAGGGACTGCCTTGTGGAGAGAGAGGAGGCATAACCGGGAGAGGCTCTTTTGCAAAGTAAGCATCTAGCCAAAGGATAGTTTGTTGAAAAACAGGAAGATCTGGATGAATTTGAGCTGATTCTCCTTGAATTGATGCGGAAAAATATTTTTGCCCTTCTATCCATAGTCCGATTAAAGAGCTGCCGTCAGAAGCAAGGTATAGAAGACCGATAGGGGAGTTGTAGATGGCAATATATGTCACAGGAATTTCCTTTCATCCATACAGCTGTTTGAAGTCAGTATAGAAAAATGATTGCAATTTGGCAATATAATTTTGCTTGTAAAGGGAAAAAAGACATGCTACTATAAAAATAGAAAAAATCTGTGATTAGGGGATAAATGCGTATGCTGTTGGCAGTTGACATTGGTAATTCAACCATATGTGTTGGTCTGTTTGATGAAGATCGCAATCTATGCTTTCGCGCCTCCTTGGATACGGACAGCCGAAAAACAGCGGATCAGATTTGCCTGGATTTGATGAATCTGTTTCAGTTGTATCAGTATGATTATCACAAGGTTACCGGCTCGATTTTGTGCAGTGTTGTACCTCCGTTGAACTTTATGATGCAAAAAGCGCTAACACGCTTACTGGGTAAGGAACCCATGGTAGTAGGCCCGGGGATCAAAACAGGTTTAAATATTCGCCTTACGGTACAGACACAAGTCGGCGCTGATATCGTGGCTGACGCTGTGGCCGCTCTTGAGAAATTTCAGCCCCCTGTTGTTACCATTGATATGGGTACGGCGACAACGATCGGCGTGATCTCAGAGGGACATACCTACGAGGGAGGCATGCTGCTCCCGGGTGTCAACGTTTCATTGGAGGCGCTTTCCAGACGCGCGGCGCAGTTGCCTGCAATTTCTTTAGAGGCACCTAAGATGCTGATTGGCAAAAACACGGAGGAGTGCATGCGTTCCGGCATCGTTTATGGTACGGCTAGTATGCTGGACGGCATCATCGACCGAATTCGTGAAGAGTTCCCGGATGAATATGTTACTGTTGTCGCCACAGGAGGAAATGCACCATTCATTTTGAAATACTGCCGCAATGAGATCATTTATGATAAGAATCTGCTGTTGGATGGCTTGTGGACGATTTACCAAAAGAACAAGTGAATTATTTTAAAACTCGCGATGAAGAAGTTCTCTTCTTGAAGCGTCTTTGGTCAGAGCAGCCGACAACCTGCCCGAAATGTGAAGCTGCAACTTTGGTTTTCCTGCATAAAAAGGCCAAGAAAAGCAACTGTGACTGGAAGTGCCCGGCTTGCGGTGAAATATACAGAACCATCAATATTCTGTACGATCTTCCGAACAAATGAAAAGTGATCGCTGTAAATAAAAAATCCGGAAGGGAAGTCCCTTCCGGATTTTCATTACACTGGAAGTAAATTACTTTGCCAGAACCTTCTTCAACTTAGCGAAGCGAGGCAGAGAGTCCTGCTTGGGCAGATTGGGCTCACCCTGGATCAGAGGCAGAGCATAATCAACGAAGTCCTTGGTCACATTGCTGTGGTCGGGAGTGATCCACTCCAGAGGAACCTTCTTCTCGGTGTTAGCAACATCAGTCAGGTTGAACAGCTTGGTCTTGCAGACATACTTGCCGTCCACATAAGTGCGCTCGAAGCCAACCATCTTATCAGTCAGGCCAGCGGTAGCGTTCTCAACAGCTGCCTTACCAGACATATAAGATTCTTCGATATCGGTCTCAGAGGCCAGGTGAGCACCGCAGCGCTGCAGCAGGCTCAGCTCAATGCCACGAACCTTAGCGCCGGTCTTCTCCTTGACGACCTCAGCCAACATAGCGGCCAAACCGCCCAACTGAGCGTGACCGAAACCGTCGGTAGCAGAAGTCTTAGCCTCGGAAACGAAGGAACCATCAGCGTAGTGGATGCCCTCGGAAACGGCAACCATGACGTTGTTCTTCTCCTTGTAGATGCGATCAACATCGGCCAGGAACTTGTCCATGTCAAAGTCGACCTCGGGCAGATAGACCAGATCGGGGCCTGCACCGTAAGCAGAAGCCAGAGCAGCTGCACCAGCCAGCCAACCGGCATGACGGCCCATGATCTCAATGATGCAAACCATGCCCTTATCATAGACGCGAGCGTCCTGATAGACTTCCATGCAGCTTGTTGCAATATACTTAGCGGCGGAAGCAAAGCCGGGGCAGTGGTCAGTGCCGAACAGATCGTTGTCGATAGTCTTGGGCACGCCCATCACGCGGCACTCATAGCCGACTTTCTGCATATACTTGGAAATCTTGTTGCAGGTATCCATGGAGTCGTTACCACCGTTATAGAAGAAGTAACGAACATCGTGCTTCTTGAACACTTCCAGGATGCGCTTGTAATCGGTGTCGTCCACATCGGGATCTGCGATCTTATAGCGGCAGGAACCCAGAGCGGAAGAGGGAGTATACTTCAGCAGTTCCAGCTCAGCGGGATCTTCCTGACCCATGTCAAACAGACGGTCGTTCAGAACGCCGACAATGCCGTGCTCGGCACCGTAAACGTTGGTGATGTTGGGGTTTTTCAGTGCTGCGTCGATAACGCCGTAAGCACTGGCGTTGATAACAGAAGTGGGGCCACCAGACTGGCCGATAATGCATGCGCCTTTCAGTTCACTCATGAGAAAAAATCCTCCTCAAAATTGGTAAGATTATCATATCATTGAAAAAAAGAATTGTAAATACTTGCATTTTATATTTTTTATGCTATTATCAAATTAGAAAATCGTTTTCCTATACAAGAACGGTTCAAAAGAGGCGTTGCAGAATGTAACGTTTTTTGAAAAACGATACATCTGCGGCTGTTTTTTTCTTTTCTCGATGGGGAAACGGAGAATATTTTTATATTTTAGGAGATGATTGTAATGCCTCTGGTTACTTCTACTGAGATGTTCAAGAAAGCCTATCACGGCGGTTACGCAATCGGTGCTTTCAACGTCAATAACATGGAGATCGTTCAGGGCATCACCGAGGCCGCTAAGGATCTGGAAGCTCCTCTGATCCTGCAGGTTTCCAAGGGTGCTCGTGCTTACGCTAACCACACCTATCTGATGAAGCTGGTTGAGGCCGCTGTTATCGAGACCGGCCTGCCCATCTGCCTGCACCTGGATCACGGCGATAGCTTTGAGACCTGCAAGAGCTGCATCGATGGTGGTTTCACTTCCGTCATGATCGACGCTTCCTCCAAGCCTTTCGCTGAGAACATTGAGATCACCAAGAAGGTTGTTGAGTACGCTCATGATCACGGCGTGGTCGTCGAGGCTGAGCTGGGCTCTCTGGCCGGCGTTGAGGATGAGGTTCAGGTTTCTGCTGAGGACTCTTCCTACACTCGTCCCGAAGAGGTCGAGGAGTTCGTGACCAAGACCGGCTGCGACTCTCTGGCTA
>JAKSQE010000049.1 GCA_024404295.1 Oscillibacter sp. | reverse complement strand
TGTGTATCTGTCTTTCCAAATATGAAATTGAAGAGCTGCTCCACATCGTACATGCAATTGACCCCCACGCATTTTTAACCACACAGGAAGGTACTCGCATTTACGGCAACTTTACGAAAAAATTAGACTGACTCAGGAGGAGTATTTTCCAATGAATCCAATTCTTGTTATGGCGGGTACTCCCGTAGACACACAGATGGGAATGGACTGTTTAAGCGCCAAAGGGCTGCCGGGAGTATTCTGTCCCGTGTCGGAAGACCCCCATCTTCAGACCGCCTTTCAGATCTCTTCCCAAGAGGAAAAATATGCCACGATCCTTGAAATTCTCCAAAAGGCGCAAGCTGCTCATGGCTGTGAGAAGGCATTTATCTATTGTAATTCTCTCTCAGGTTCGGTCGATTTTGCGCGTATGGCACAGGACACAGGACTAAAAATCGTCACGCCGCTGCATGTCTATCGGCAATTGGCAGGACAATACCGTTTTCTGGGTGTCATTGCAGCCAATGCGCAGGGCTGCAGCGGAATTGAGCGTGCCCTGCTTTCCGCAAATCCCAAGTTGGAACTGCTCTCTGCCGGCATTTTGCCCCTTGTACTGGGCATTGAAGCAAAAGAAGCACCCGACATGTTGATCGAGCGTCTGCACATTCCCGAGCTGGCCTCCTGGTATCAGAGTTGCGGTGCAGAAGCGCTGTTGTTGGGCTGTACCCACTTCCCTTATATTAAGGACGCCTTAGCGAAACGCACTTCCTTGCCACTGATCGACCCGACAGACGAAATGCTGCGATTCATTACAGAATAACGTAAATTATGGCCGCTGCAACCATTGCAGCGGCCAATTTCTATCCCTATGCAAAAAGACACACCTTTCGGTGTGTCTTTTATGGAGCGGGCTACGAGTTTGCAGGCGATGCGCCGCCAGTGGCGGATGAAGCGAGACTGCAAAAAGGCAGCGCCCCAAAAAGCGGCGTTGCAACGCTTTTTGGCAGGCGCAACGTGAGCGCCGAGAAGTACGCAAAAAAACACAACCCTTTCGGGTTGTGTTTTATGGAGCGGGCTACGAGGCTCGAACTCGCTACCTCCACCTTGGCAAGGTGGCGCTCTACCAGATGAGCTAAGCCCGCGAGAACAATAGGTATTATAATCGGCGTTTTCGCATTTGTCAATACTTTATCCAGTATTTTTTACATTTTCTTCATCCGCCATTTCACCATCGTTCCCGGATGCCTCTGTCAGCTGTTCCTCCGTAGGCTGCAGCAAAAACTCAATCAACCCCACTTCCTCGGTAGATGGATAGTAGTTCACGACCCAAGGGACAGTCTCCGTCAATTCCAGTGCATCTCGCACTTGCTGCACAGTCTCCTGTATTTTTTCCTGGTCATTCGTTTCCCAATAGCCAATGCGCACCGCTAATTCCTCACGTTGCCCGTTTACCGCAGCTTCCAGCAAGCTGTACAATGCTTCCGTTCCGGTGGCACTGACCAGGGTCTGAATCTGTTCCGCTGTGCGGCGATAGCCGACCTGCAGAGCCACCTCATAATAGCCTCGCTGCGCCTGTCCCGTATAGGTAATGTATTGAACTGCATAGGAACCCAAAGCAGTATCCTGTTGGACCTCCAGCGCAGCCTGCTCCATGGTGTCCAATACTGTCTGCTCAGAAAAATTATAAAGGCGCAGCGTGGCTTCCTCTGTATGCTGCCCAACCAGAATCATCATATCGTTCACTAAGTCCTGATACGTTTCTGCGCGCAGCGTACCTGATGCATCGTGTTCCCATAAACGGCTGCTATGAGGCTCAGATGTGCTATATGTACGTTCCAGCAAAGAGGCGCAGCCTGTCAGCAGCAAGCTCACAAGTAACATCATACCAATGGCTTTTTGCTTCACTGTACTGCGCCTCCTCTCATTTTTTGATTCTTAATAACCCAGGTCCTCGTCTACCAGCAAAATCTCTACCGACAAGCCCATCGGTGCTCCCCAAAGCACGACCAAAGCCTTACAAATGCGATCCGGGCTTTGGCAGTTGTAGCAATGGTCACCCTTTACCGCACAGGGTGTTTTCCGGTTTAATCTCTGTGCATTCTTCGGTGCGGCAATGTTGCGTGCACGCCACAGCGCTTCATCGTATGTAGCTGCCAGCTTATTGCGTCCAATTACCAAATACAGCTTCTCATGTCCATACAGCGTAGAAGCTACGCGGTTTCCGGCGCCATCGATGTTGATGATCTCACCGGTTTCGGCAAGGCCGTTGACAGAGGAGATATACACCTTTGTCTGCATGGCCTTTTCTCGCTCTCCCGGTCCACCGACCCAATGCCAATGAACTTCATTGTGGGTCGCCAGCATGTCATACAGGCCCAGTTCCTGCGCCGTACAACTGCCGCCAAAGCCAACGCTGACGCCATCAATGGCGGTATTCAGATAGACAGCGGCTTCTGCTCCAGTTTCAAAAGTGCGCACGGTGTAGCCCAAGCTCTCCAAGTTTTTCTGAACGGTCTCAAAGCTCATACTATATCCCCCTTATTTTACAGATCCAGTCCGATCTGCTGTTCTTCGGAATCCTCTTCCCTCAGCAGCGCACCGGCTGCAGGCAATGCCCGTACACGGTAGCGGCTCAGGTTGGAAATACTGCTTTCCTCAATGGTCTTTGCAGTCTCCAAATGGTATTTCGGCTTCATTTTCAGCACTGCCACACCCTGGGTGGCACGTGTGGTCTTTGGCGCCAGCAATGCGGTGTGGAACACCAGGCAGCGGGGTTCGTTGGAGTAAACAGCCAGTTCACAGTCGGCATCTACACGGCAGATACACATCAGCGGGGATTTATCCGAATAGGCACCGGTCAGTTTCCGGCGGTTGGATGTGGTCTGGTAGGCCTTAATGTCCACGCGGGCGGCCTTGCCGTTCTCAAAGAAGAACAGCAGACTACCGGCATACTCAGCACCGGGCAATACCATAAACACTACATTTTCGCCCTCGTCCATCTTCAGCTTGCCGGGCAGATAGTCGCCCAGTGCGCTGGCTTTGGTATCGTCGAATTCGCCCAGACGAGTCTTGTAAACCTGGCACTTGTCCGTAAAGAACATAACCTCGGCGTTGGAGGTCGTCTCAAAGGTCTGACGCAGGGCATCGCCCTCCTTAAACTTCTGCTCGCTGGCCATGCGCAGGCTGGCGGGGGTGATCTTCTTGAAGTAACCCTCCTTGGAAAGGAAAACACTGACAGGATATTCTTCCTTCTTTTCCTCTTCCTCGGTATAGACCTCGATCTCATGCTCGTAGACGATGGACGTGCGGCGGGGCTCGCCAAATTTCTTAGCCGCCTCTTCCAATTCGCCAATGATGATCTTTTTCACTCGCTTGGGGTTGGACAGGATATCCTCCAAGTCCTCGATCTCGTCTCGCAGTGCTTCCGTCTCATTGACGCGCTTGAGAATGTATTCCTTATTGATATTACGCAGCTTGATCTCCGCCACATACTCCGCCTGGATCTGGTCAATGCCAAAGCCGATCATCAGGTTGGGAATGACTTCGGACTCCTCCTCCGTCTCACGGATGATATGAATCGCCTTGTCGATATCCAGCAGGATGCGTTTCAAGCCCTTCAGCAGGTGCAATTTGTCCTTTTTCTTCGCCATGACGAAGTAGACTCTGCGGCGTACAGAATCCGTACGCCAAGCCGTCCACTCCTCTAACAGCTGTCGCACACCCAATACCTGCGGACTGCCGGCGATCAGCACGTTGAAGTTGCAGGCAAAGGAGTCCTCCAACGGCGTCTGGCGGTACAGCTTTGCCATCAGCTTATCCGGGTCGGTACCGCGTTACAGGTCGATGGCCAGTTTCAAACCGGACAGATCCGTTTCGTCACGCATATCGCTGATCTCTTTGGCCTTCCCCAACTTGATCAGCTCTGCCACCTTGTCCAAAATGGCTTCCACCGTGGTGGAATAGGGAATTTCATAAATCTCAATGAGATTTTCTTCCTTGATGTAACGGTACTTGGCTCGCACCTTCACGCTGCCACGGCCGCTTTCATAAATATCCCGAATCGTATCGGCGTCAAAAACCAATTCGCCGCCGGTGGGGAAGTCGGGAGCGAGCAGCGTCTCGGTCAGATCGCACTCCGGATTTTTCAGATAGGCGATGGTGGTGTCACAAACTTCTTTCAGGTTGAAACCGCAGAACTGGGATGCCATACCAACGGCAATGCCGCTGTTGGCAGACACCAGAATATTGGGAAATGTGGTGGGCAGCAGGGCCGGCTCCTTCATGGTGTTGTCGTAGTTGTCCACAAAGTCTACGGTGTCGCTGTCAATGTCCTTGAAAATCTCCGCGCAGATGCCGGAAAGCTTTGCCTCAGTGTAACGTGGTGCTGCCCAGGACATATCGCGGGAGTATGTCTTGCCGAAGTTACCCTTAGAGTCCACGAAGGGGGTCAGCAAAGCACCGTAACCCTTGGACAAGCGCACCATCGTGTCATAAATGGCTGCATCGCCATGGGGGTTCAGACGCATAGTCTGGCCCACAATGTTGGCAGACTTCGTCCGGGCGCCGGTCAGCAGACCCATCTTATACATGGTATAGAGCAGCTTGCGGTGAGAGGGCTTGAAGCCGTCGATCTCAGGAATGGCACGGGAGACGATGACTGACATGGCATAGGGCATGTAGTTGGTCTCCAGCGTATCCGTAATGGGCTGCTCCAACACCTGTGCCCGCAGGCCCATGACGTTGGGATTATTTACTTTCTGCCGGGTTTCCTCCGGCTGCTTCTTTTTGGCCATAGGTTCCGTCCTTTAGTTGGTGTTAGAAAATCCGATTAAAATCGCTCCAGAACGACCTCATTGACATAGGTCTCCTTCAAAGCTTTCAGTTGCTCCATGTGGGGCTGGGTCATGTGGACCTCCTGCGCCGCAACGCTGGTCCAACGTTCCAGCAGAATAATCGTGTCCGCTTCTTCCAAAGAAACAGTATAATCATACTGCAGGCAGCCGTCTTCCTTGCGGATCAGCTCCTGAATTCCCTGCTCCTTGATGGTCTTGACAAAGGTCTCCGCCATGCCGGGCTTACAGCGGTAAGTGACATGTAACAGCAGTTCTTTCATTTTTGTTGCTCCTTTATTACGAAATATCAGCCATCTCTAAATATTTATAACCGTTTTCAGCAATATGGTCTTTTCTGCCCTGCAAATTGTCACCCAGCAGCAGGTCGAAAACCTCCGCCGTGCGCTCCACATCCTCCGGCATCACTCGGATCAACCGGCGGGTGTCCGGATTCATGGTAGTCATCCACATCATGTCCGGGTCGTTTTCGCCCAGACCTTTGGAGCGGTCGATCTTGTACTTTTTGCCCTCCAACTCCTTAACGATGTCGTTCTTTTCCTTATCGGAGTAGGCAAACCATGTTTTTTCTCCGCAGTTGATCTCAAACAGCGGCGTTTCCGCAATGTAAACATAGCCCTCCCGAATCAGGGTAGGCGTCAGACGATACAGCATGGTCAAAATCAAGGTGCGGATCTGGAAGCCGTCCACATCACCATCGGTGCAGATGACCACTTTATTCCAACGCAGGTTATTCAGGTCAAACGACGCCAGATCCTTGACGTGTTTGTTCTGCACTTCCACGCCGCAGCCCAACACACGAATCAGGTCGGTGATGATCTCGCTTTTGAAAATGCGGGCATAGTCCGCTTTCAGGCAGTTCAGGATCTTGCCACGGACGGGCATAATGCCCTGATATTCGGCATCACGGCTCAGCTTGACACTGCCCAATGCAGAGTCGCCCTCCACGATGTAGATCTCCCGCTTCTCCGGATCGCGGGAACGGCAGTCCACAAATTTTTGGACACGGTTAGCAATGTCGATATTGCCGGAGAGCTTCTTCTTGATATTCAGGCGCTGCTTTTCTGCACTCTCACGGCTGCGCTTATTCACCAATACCTGCTCGGCGATCTTCTCGGCATCGAAGTGGTTTTCAATGAAATAGATCTCCAGATTCGTCCGCAGGAATTCTGTCATAGCTTCCTGCACGAATTTATTGGTGATAGATTTTTTGGTCTGGTTTTCGTAGCTGGTCTGGGTGGAGAAGTTGTTGCTGACCAAAACGATACAGTCCTCAATATCCGCCCAAGTGACCTTGCTCTCGTTCTTCTGGTACTTATTCTGCTCTCGTAAATACTTATCCACCGCACTGACAAAGGCACTGCGCGTGGCCTTTTCGGGAGAACCGCCATGCTCCAGCCAACTGGAGTTGTGGTAATGTTCAATGACCTGCACTCGATTGGAGAAGCAGCATGCCACGCTGAGCTTCACCTTATACTCCGGCTTATCTTCACGGTCACGGCCCTTCTTTTCCGCCTGCCAGATCACAGGAGAGGTCAGACTACCCTCGCCGGCCAATTCCTGCACGTAGTCCATAATGCCGTTTTCATACAGGAATTCTTCTTCGGAAAAGCTGCCATCCTCCTGCTGATCCCGGAAGCGGAAGGTGATCCCTTCATTGACCACCGCCTGACGGCGCATCACATCGGTAAAATAGTCAGCGGGAATGGAAATATCGGTGAAGACATCCAGATCCGGCAGCCAGCGAGTACGGGTGCCGGTCTTCTTGACCTGTGTCTTGGGCAGAGGTGTTTTTTGCAGTTCGCCCACGATCTCGCCCCGTTCAAAATGCAGGGCATATTCAAAACCGTCACGCCAGACCGTAACATCCATATAGCGGGAGGCATACTGGGTAGCGCAGGCGCCCAAACCGTTCAGACCCAATGAGTATTCATAGTTATCACCGGACAGATTGTCGTACTTACCGCCGGCATACAGCTCGCAATAGACCAGTTCCCAGTTGTATTTCTGCTCTTTTTCATTCCAATCCACCGGGCATCCGCGGCCCACATCTTCCACCTGAATGGAGCGGTCGGCATAGCGGGTCACGGTAATGGTCTTGCCGTGGCCTTCGCGAGCCTCGTCAATGGAGTTGGAAAGGATCTCAAACACGGCATGTTCGCAGCCGTCCAGTCCATCCGAGCCGAAAATAACGCCAGGACGTTTCCGAACACGGTCTGCACCCTTTAAAGACGAAATGCTCTCATTGCCGTAGTCTTGCTTCTTTGTTGCCATAGTTCCTCCACGCTTGAAAAATTCAATATATAGTATCGTACCATATAGTGGGCACAAATTCAAGTATTGCCATGTTTTTCTCCATTTTCCGGCGTTCTTTGTCAGGTTTTCCGTAAAAGTTGTTGCGTAATATTTTCCATAACGGCAGTGTAACCGTCTCAAAGCCACGGTTTTACAGGGTTTTTCACATTTTCCACAGAGTTTTCAACGTTGTTATGTTACCCCCATAATTCTCAAAAAAGTGATGGCCGGAGGTGTCAATACACCTCCGGCCACGCCTTATTGAAGCAGCATCACTGCAATTCCGTAAATGACCGACGCCAGCGTTCCAAACACGATCACCGGCCCTGCAACCGTGAACATTTTGGCTGCCATTCCGGTAATAAATCCCTCACTTTTAAAGTCAATGGCAGGTGAGATCACCGCATTGGCAAATCCGGTAATGGGCACCAGTGTTCCCGCACCGCCAAAGCGCGCAATTTTATTATACAGGTTAAAACCTGTCAGCAGTGCCGACAGCAGCACCAGCGTGCAGGAAGTTGCCGTTCCGGCATCTTCCTCGCTGAGTCCTGCCGCAGACCAGCCGTTTTGAATGGCCTGGCCCACCACGCAGATCAATCCACCGATGACAAAAGCCAACGCCACATCTTTTAGCAAGGGTGATTTTGGCGACTTTTGCTTCACATACGTCTGATATTCCTTGGGTGACATCTCCATATTTGTCCCTTCCTTCCCGATTTTACCGATAGTATTACCTCCTGTAGATGGAATATGCAGACTTGAAAAAAAGTGGCAGATGCGATAAACTATCTCATTATGGAATTGACGTTTGGAGGCCTGTATGAAAGCCGTAAAACCCCTCGGATTATATATTCATATCCCGTTTTGTAAAGCAAAATGTTCCTATTGCGACTTCTACTCCTTGCCTAACAGCGAGGGGCTGATGGATGCCTACACGGAAGCCCTCTGCAATCATCTGGCAGAAACCTCCTCCTTTGCGGCATCTCATTTGGTGGACTCCGTTTTTTTTGGCGGCGGCACTCCCAGTTATTTGGGTGGAAAACGTCTTATCAAGATTTTGAAGGTCATCTTTAAGAAATACCATGTCGCCAAGGACGCTGAGATCACTTTGGAAGCCAATCCCGACTCCGCAGCAGACTGGAAGGAATTGCGTTCCTTGCGTCGTGCCGGATTCAACCGTCTGTCTCTGGGCATGCAGTCTGCCTGCGATGAAGAACTGCGGGAAATCGGTCGGATCCACACCGCAGAGCAGGTCCAACAGGCGGTGGAAGCCGCTCGCAAGGCAAAGCTGAACAATTTGTCGTTGGATCTGATCTATGGGCTGCCGCACCAGACTATGGACCGCTGGCAGGCGAATCTGGCTGCCGCCGTCGCGTTGAACCCCGACCACCTCTCCTGCTACGGGTTGAAAGTAGAGGATGGGACCCCCCTGTTTAGCCGTCAGGCAGAAAGTGGTCTTCCCGACGATGAAATGCAGGCCGATATGTATCTCTACACCGTGGAATTTTTGAAGAACCTCGGCTACGAACAATACGAGATCTCTAATTTTGCCAAAAGCGGCCGGGCTTCCCGCCATAATTTGAAGTACTGGACACTGGGTGAGTATGTTGGCTTTGGCCCAGGTGCTCACAGCGATTTTGGCGGCGTGCGCTATGCTTATGAGAAAGATTTGGATGCTTACATTCGTGCCGCCTCCGGAAAGGGAGACTTTCTGTTTTCCGAAAACTCCAGTATCCCTCCCATGGATCGGGATGTGGAGTGGGTCATGTTAGGCCTGCGTACGGTTCGCGGTCTTGATCCGCAGGATTATGAGCAGCGGTTCCGCCGTCGATTTGACACTTGGTTTGGTTCGTTCTTGGAGCAGTGCCGAAATGCAGGCTATGCGGTCTTTGAGGAGGGGCGCTGGCATCTGACTCCGCAAGGTTTTCTGGTGTCCAATCAGATCATTGGCGGAATGTTGGACGCACAGGCTGCCGAAAAACAGCGTCGGGCAGATGCTGTGGCACGGGGCGACTTCCACGTGCATCTTGG
>JAKSQE010000048.1 GCA_024404295.1 Oscillibacter sp. | reverse complement strand
CCGGACAACGCCTTGAGCAAGCCCAGTAGAGCAGCCGCAAACGTACATGCAGTCACACTGACGTATACTTCTCGGCTGCCGCCAAACCAGTTGTCGCAAAGAGACAGTAAGATCAAGGTGATCGCCAGCGGATACAAAAACATCAGCGCCGGAATGGCATAAGCAATGATAGCTGTCAGACCCACGTTGGACACCACAAAGGAAAACACGCTGAAGATCACGCACCAGATGCGATAAGAGGGGCCTTTGGGAAACAGACCCACGAATGTCTCACTGCAGCTGGTCAGAAGGCCCACCGCTGTTTTCAAACAAGCAAATGTTACAATCGCAGCAAGAATCAAGCCACCCACTGAGCCGTAGTAATAGTCAGCAATGGCAGCCAACGCCTCGCCACCGTTGGAATACAGCGGCAACGCACCCCGACTGCGGGCACCCATCAGCGTGACCGCCAGATAAATAACGCCCATCAACACACAGCTGAACACACCTGCCAGCACCGTGTTTTTGGCAACAGCTTCCGCCCTTTCTACGCCAAGGCCCTTTACCACATTGATGACCACAATGCCAAAGGCCAGACCAGCCAGGGCATCCAACGTATTGTAGCCCTCCAGAAAGCCGGTGAAAAATGCTTTGCCGGCATAAGAAGCATCCGGAACAATTTCATGCACAGCACCCATGGGGCTGATCATGGCTTTTAGCAAAAGAACGCCAAGGCTTAAGAGGAAGACGGGGTTCAGGATCTTGCCGATCCAAGTCATGATTTTACCCGGCTTCAAAGATAATGCCAGTGCTACCGCAAAAAACGCAAAGGTGAACGCCAGCTGCGGAACCATTAACTCCGCAGACTCCGGCAAAAGCGACTGGATCGCCACGGTGAAAGGTACGGAGGCACAGCGGGGCACGGCAAAAAAAGGGCCAATGGCCAAATACAGCAGGCAAGTGAAAAACAGGCCGTACTTACGACCCACCTTGCTGCTTAGATCCATCAAGCCATTGCTGTGGCTCATGCCCAATGCGGCAACCGCCAGCAGAGGAATGCCCACACCGGTGATCAGAAATCCCGCCACCGCCGCCCACATTTCCGAACCGGCGGCCTGTCCCATATAAACCGGGAAAATCAGATTTCCCGCGCCAAAAAACATGCCAAACAGCATACTTGCAATGACAGCGTATTCGCTATATGTCAACTTTTCTTTCATAGGTCTCCTCATCGTGTTTATCATTCATAATTTTGCAATCGGGTGCCTCCATCTTATCATCTCAAACTCTTGATGGCAAGTTTTTACTTGCCATATGGCATCCTGCATTGTCAAATGTTCCACACTCTGCTATACTCATAACAAATCTCAATGGATGCAAAAATTTTGTTGTTTGGAAGTGCAAGCCATGAAGCAATGTATTGCTTTTTTCAAAAAAGAGGCTGTTTTCAGTATTGCCACGGCGCTGGCTATCGTATCCATGTTTTTCGTCCGGCCGGATCGCGCCTACATCGACTATGTGGACTTCCGGACGTTGGCGATCCTATTCTGCCTGATGGCCGTCATGGCAGGGCTGCAGGCGCAGGGCCTGTTCAAGCAGATTGCCAAAGCCTTACTGAACCGTGTCCACTCCCTGCGGCAACTCATTTTGATCCTTTTGCTGCTCTGTTTCTTCTTCAGCATGGTCATTACCAATGATGTGGCGCTGATCACCTTTGTGCCTTTGACGTTGACGATCGTCGATCTGCTGGATATGGCAGAGCGGAAAGAATGGATCATCCCCATCGTGGTAATGCAGACCATTGCTGCAAACTTAGGCAGCATGTTGACCCCCATCGGCAACCCTCAAAACCTGTATCTATACGGGCGTTCCGGCATGAGTGCTCCCGCTTTCTTCTCCTTGATGCTGCCCTATGCATCTGTAGCATTGGTGCTGTTGATTGGTTGGAGTTTCCTATATTGCCGCAAGCGGAATGTGAAGATGGAAGTTCATCTCACCGGAGATGACCAGGGCGCAAACCGCAAGCTGCTGACCATGTATGCAGCCTTGTTTCTTCTCAGCTTGATGGTGGTAGCTCGTCTGGTGTCCTATCCCGTAGTGTTGGGCATTGTCCTGGCGGCGGTTCTGATTGCCGACCGGAAAACGCTTAAGCATGTAGATTACTCCCTGCTGCTGACCTTTGTTTCCTTTTTTGTGTTCATCGGTAATATGGGTCGAATTCCCTCTTTCCGAAACTTTCTGCAGCAGATGATCGAAGGTCACGAAACCCTTACCGCCATAGCTGCCAGTCAGGTCATCAGCAATGTGCCGGCCGCTCTGCTGCTCTCCGGTTTTACCGATCAGTTCCGCTCTCTCATTATCGGCACCAATTTGGGTGGCTTAGGCACTCTGATTGCCTCTATGGCAAGTCTGATCTCGTTCAAATACATCGCTGCCTATGACAGCAAGCTGCGTGGTCGCTACTTCCAATACTTCACCTTGGCAAATGTGGTGTTTCTCGTCATCATGCTGGGATCCTATTTCATAATCGCATAATCAAACGGCACGTTCCGCAGAACGTGCCGTTTTTCTGTCTTGATTCAAAATTGTTCTGCCAATTGGATCGTGCGCAAAAGATTTTCCAACGTTGCGCGGTAGTTTTCCCGGCTGCGGTGCTTGGATTCCGCCAGTGCCATCGCCTGCCGGTTAATGGAAAACACAGCGGAGCTTCCTGCGCTTCGGTCGCCGACATCTTCCAGTTGCTCCCGCACCCCGCCTACAATGGCTATCAGCGGTACGCCTGCCGCTTTGGCTCGTTTCCCTACGCCGCAGAGCACCTTGCCCTGCAAGCTCTGGCTATCCAACCGCCCTTCGCCGGTAATGACCAAATCACACCCCTGCAACAGTTCGTCAAAGCGAACCAGATCTAACACCGTTTCAATACCGGGTTGCAGCGCTGCATCGAACAAGGTCAGCATCCCGTAACCAAAGCCGCCAGCCGCACCTGCTCCGGGCACTTCCGCAGCAAATTTGCCCAGCTTCTTTTCCACCACAGATGCAAACTGTTTCAGCTGCGTATCTAAAAATGCTACTGTGGCAGTGTCAGCACCCTTTTGGGGCGCATAGACATAGGCTGCGCCGTTGGGGCCATAGAGGGGATTCTCGATGTCGCACATGACTGTCAGCTTTACTCCGGATAGCAGCTTCTGCGCTTCCGTCAGGTCAATGTCCGCAATTTGGCCAAGTGTACCGCCTACAGGGACAAATTCTTTGCCCTCGGCATCCAGAAACCGTACGCCCAATGCTGCCGCACAGCCACAGCCACCGTCGTTGGTGGCACTTCCGCCAAGGCCCAGCACGATCTGCTTACAGCCATGCTCCACCGCATGACGGATCTGCTGGACAACACCATATGTACTGGTACGACACGGATCTTTCTTTTCCCCCACCAAAGGGAGCCCGGCAGAGGAGGCCATCTCAATGACCGCCTCGCCGCCATCCAGACGCAGAGAAGCCGCCTCGATTTCCTTGCCGTACGGAGCTTTGACCGGGACTGCTACCTTTGTTCCGGCGCAGACTTCGGCAAAACAGTCTACCGTACCCTCTCCACCGTCTGCCACCGGCACGCAGACCAACCGGCAATTTGGAAGAAGTGTTGAGAAACTTTCCCGGGCAATGTCGCAGATCATTGCGCTGCTGAGCGTCCCTTTAAAAGAATCTGAAATCACGATACATTTTTTCATCTCAATGGTTGACAACGTTGATCGGCGTGCCCGCCTGAAACGCTTTCAGGTTTTCCACAGTGCCGTCCATAATGCGTTGCCGGCTCTCCTTTGAACCCCACGACATATGGGGTGTAATGATACAGTTTTTCGCTTTTAGCAGGGGATTATCCCCTCGAATGGGTTCCTTAGATACCACGTCCAATGCGGCAGCTGCTATTTTACCGCTATTCAGCGCATCCGCCAGATCCTGCTCCACGATCATCTGGCCCCGGCTGTTGTTGATGAGAATGACCCCATCCTTCATTTTAGCGATGTTCTCCCGATTGATGATCCCTTCATTGAAAGGGAGCAGCGGCATCTGCAGGCCTAATACATCGGAGCGGGCAAACAGATCGTCCAGGGTGACATACTCCACGCCCAGTGCAAGGCCCTCTTCTCTTTCTTTGGCATCATAGGCAATGACGTGCATGCCCAATGCTTTGGCAATCTCTGCCGTGTGAATGCCGATGTTTCCGCAGCCAAGCAGGCCATAGGTCTTATGAGCCAACTCGATTTGCGGTGTGTCCCAGTAACACCAGTCCGGGTTGTGTTCCCATTTCCCGTCATGGACCGTTTTACTATGATATCCCACATGATGACACACTTCCAAGAGCAGCGCAATAGAAAACTGACTGATGGAGTGGACACCATAAGTCGGCACATTAGATACGGGAATGCCTTTCTCTCTGGCATATTTGATATCTACCACATCGTAGCCACTGGCCATCATGGAAATCAGCCGCAAGTTGGGACATGCATCAATCACATTCCGTGTAAGGGGAACTTTGTTGGTGCAGACTACTTCCGCATCTCCAATATGCGAAATGATCTCCGCTTCTTCCGTCAGGCTGGTGCGATCGTAAACTGTCAGCTTACCCAGTTCTCCCAACTTTCCCCACTGCAAGTCGCCGGGGTTTTCTGTGTGTCCGTCTAAAACAACGATTTTCATAGAAGTTCCTCCGTTATCATCATTACGGTACACAGTTTCCCCCTTTTTTCTCAATATATCAAAAGATCACTCTTTTTTGTATACAAAATTTTATGAAGTTACACCTTTCTCCGCTGTTTAGGCGAAAAAAGCAGAGAATCATTGTCATTTTTTTCGTTCTATGCTAAAATGTGGACATCTATGGCGCCTTTGTGCCTTTTGAAAGGAGCGCTGCTCTGTGGCAAAAAAGAACACCCGCAACACGCGTGGACGTATTATCACCGCAGCATGGAAGCTGTTTTACGAACAGGGATATGATGATACCACAGTGGAGGATATCGTTTTTGAGTCCGAGACCTCTAAGGGCTCCTTTTATCATTATTTCGACGGCAAGGACGCTTTGCTGGGCACACTTTCCAATGTGTTTGACGAGAAGTACGAAGAACTGCTCCCCACCATGAGCCAGGATATGGATGCCATCGCCAAGCTGACCTATCTGAACCACGAACTGTTTGCCATGATCGACAGCAGCGTCTCTATGGATCTGTTGGCTCGCCTATTGGCCACCCAGCTGCTGGCGCGCGGTGAAAAGCACCTGTTGGATCGCAATCGTGTCTATTTCCGTCTGCTGCGGCAGATCGCAAAAGAGGGACTGCAAAAGGGTGAGCTAAACAGCGAGTTTACCGCAAATGATATTGTCAAGGCCTATGCGCTGTTTGAGCGGGCGCTGATGTACGACTGGTGTTTGTGTAATGCGGATTACTCTCTGGTAACGTATTCCGACCGCATGATGCCCATGTTTTTGGAGCGCTTTCGAAAATAATTTTTTAAGTATCTTTTTTGTATTGATATTCGTACAGTATTAAAACCATTGTTGTTCATAGGTTTTTTATTATTCAGCAAGAATGCAGTATAGAAATCATTCTATACTGCATTCTGTCTTTCATTCTAGTTTTCTTTGTGCTATGATAGGCCCATCGTTCAAAAGCAGAGAGGAGAACAAACAAATGTCCAACGCAGGTTTTTTGATCGCAGCAACCATTTTTGTCTATCTCGCAGCAATGGTGCTGATCGGTTTCTACTTTAATAAGAAGGGCAGCGGTGATAACTCCAGCGAGTTTTTCCTGGGCGGCCGCAAATTGGGTCCCATTGTCGCCGCAATGAGTGCGGAAGCTTCCGATATGAGCAGCTGGTTGCTCATGGGTCTGCCGGGACTTGCCTATCTGGCCGGTGTCGCTGAGCCTTTCTGGACGGCTCTGGGTCTGGCAGTCGGTACTTATCTGAACTGGTTGATCGTGGCCAAGCGGATCCGCGTTTATTCCAACCGTCTGGGTGCCATTACCATTCCCGATTTCTTTTCCCGCCGCTATCGGGACGACAAGCACATCCTTTCCTGTATCGCCGCACTGATCATTCTGATCTTTTTCATTCCTTATACCGCTTCCGGCTTTAAGGCTGTGGGCACGCTGTTCAACAGCCTGTTCGGTGTGGATTATCACATGGCTATGATTTTCGGTGCTATTATCATCATCGGCTACACCGTGCTGGGCGGTTTCATGGCCGTTTCCACCACGGACCTGATCCAGAGCATCGTGATGACCATTGCTCTGATCGTTATGGTATTTTTCGGCATCCAGCAGGCCGGCGGTTGGACCGCTGTCATGGATAATGCCACGAAGCTGCCCGGTTATCTGAATGTGACGCAGGGCTACAACGCTGCAGACGGTACCGCTTCTACTTACGGCGGTTTGACCATTGCCTCTACCCTGGCTTGGGGTCTGGGTTACTTCGGTATGCCCCACATTCTGCTGCGCTTCATGGCAGTTGAGGACGAAAAGAAGCTGAGTCTCTCTCGTCGCATCGCTTCCGTTTGGGTCGTGATCTCCATGGCTGTGGCTATTCTGATCGGTGTCATCGGTTACAGTGTTTCTGTCAACGGCAAGATTGCCTTCCTCACCACCAGCGCAGACTCCGAGACCATTGTCATTCAGTTGGCTGATCTGCTGAGCCGCAGCGGTGCTCTGTTCGCCATCATTGCAGGCTTGGTTCTGGCCGGTATTCTGGCCTGCACCATGTCCACCGCAGACTCTCAGCTGCTGGCTGCCGCCTCCAGCGTTTCTCAGGATCTGCTGCAGGATGTCTTCCATGTGAAGATGAACAGCAAGGTCACCATGCTGGTGGCTCGTGCAACCGTAATCTGCATTGCCATCGTGGCAGTGTTCCTGGCATGGGATCCCAACAGCAGCGTTTTCCGCGTGGTTTCCTTCGCATGGGCCGGCTTCGGTGCTGCATTCGGTCCCGTGGTCCTGTTCGCTCTGTTCTGGAAGCGTTCCAACAAGTGGGGTGCTCTGGCCGGCATGATCGTTGGCGGCGGCATGGTCTTCATTTGGAAGTACCTGATCGCTCCCATGGGTGGTGCCTTTGCCATCTATGAACTGCTGCCCGCTTTCATTCTGGCTGCTATCGCCATCGTGGTCGTCTCCCTGCTGACTCCCGCTCCTGAGAAGGCCATTGCAGACGAATTTGACACCGTCAGCAAGTAAATCTTTTCACTCTAATCGGAGGACATCGTTTGATGTCCTCCTTTTTTTGCGCAAGTCTTATGTTGCTCTCTTTTCATCCTCTTGTATTTCTGGTAGAATAAAGGCATATCCTATATAGAAATCCTTCTTCGTTTGAAACCGAACTGACAGTAAAGGAGCAAACATGGATATTTTTAGCTTATTTACCATGTGCGGTGGTCTGGCATTTTTCCTTTACGGCATGACCACCATGTCCAAAAGTCTGGAGAAGATGGCGGGTGGCAAGCTGGAGCGTGTGCTGAAGCGTATGACCTCCAACCCCTTCAAAAGCCTGTTGCTGGGCGCCGGTATTACCATTGCCATTCAATCTTCCTCGGCATTAACGGTCATGCTGGTGGGTCTTGTAAACTCCGGTGTCATGGAACTGAGTCAAACTATCGGCGTCATTATGGGTTCCAACATCGGCACAACTTTGACCGCATGGATCTTGTCTCTGACCGGCATTGAAAGCGGAAACTTTTTTATCAACATGTTGAAGCCAAAAAACTTTTCGCCGCTGGTGGCACTGGCCGGTATTCTGCTGATCATGGGTTCCAAAAAGCAGCGCCGCCGGGACATCGGCCGTATTCTGATCGGCTTTTCCATCCTCATGTACGGCATGGAGCTGATGAGCGGCGCCGTAGCCCCCTTGGCCGACATGCCGGAATTTGCAAATCTGATGACCGCTTTCAAAAATCCCATTCTCGGTGTGATCGTGGGTACGGTATTCACCGGCATCATCCAGTCCTCTGCTGCCTCTGTGGTTATTTTACAGGCTTTGGCACTCACCGGCTCTATTACCTATGGCATGGCTATCCCCATTATTATGGGTCAAAACTTAGGCACCTGTGTCACTTCTCTGATCTCCTCAGTAGGCGTCAACCGGAATGCCAAGCAGGTCGTAGCCGTCCATGTATCCTTTAACCTCATTGGCGTAGTGGTGTGCCTGACGTTATGTTGCGGCGGAAATGCCCTGTTTGATTTCGCCTTCGCCGATTTGGCAGCCAACGCCTTTGGTATCGCCCTGTGTCACACCATTTTTAATGTCTTTACCACCATGCTCCTGCTGCCTTTCTCCCGCCAGTTGGAAAAGCTGGCGGGCAGGGTGGTTTCCACTGACTCCAAGGTGGAACCGTTTGCTTTTCTGGATCCTCGCCTGATGCGCACCCCCGGTGTGGCAGTAGCCCAGTGCGTTACCATGACAAACGACATGGGTGTATTGGCTCGGGAAAATTTGCAGCTGTCTTTGGAGCAATTCCATGCTTACCACGAAAAGCAGGAAACGCTTATCCTTGAAAACGAGGAGAAGTTGGACACTTATGAGGACAAGCTGGGTGCTTATCTGGTGCAGATCTCTCAGCATGGCGTCTCCATGTCCGACATTCACACGGTGTCCCGCCTGCTCCACGCCATCGGAGATTTTGAGCGCATCGGCGACCACGCGCTAAACCTGCAGGAGGTGGCGCAGGAGATCCACGAAAAGCAGATTGCTTTTTCTACCTCTACGCAGACCGAATTACGCATTCTGACTCAGGCATTGAAACAAATCATCGGACAGGCCGTGGATTGCTTCCTTTCCGATGACCCAGTCGCCGCTCGTGGGGTAGAGCCGCTGGAGGAGACAATTGACCGGCTGACTGCCGAAATTCGCTCTCGTCATATTCATCGTTTGCAAAACGGCGAATGCAGTATTCAGCAGGGCTTCGTCTTAACCGACCTTCTGACGAACTTTGAACGCATCTCCGACCATTGCTCCAATATTGCCGTCAGCGTTTTGGAAGAGCGGAAAGAAGGCAATGCCGGACATGCTTATCTAAACGACTGGACCTCCCGCGAGGAATTTGCCCGACAGCTCAAAGAAAACCTCCAGCAGTTTGCTCTGCCGGAAGAGGTCTGACGCATAGAGAAAGCCGCTGCGGAGCGTCCGCAGCGGCTTCTTTGGGAGAACTGGGATACAATGTCAAGATTT
>JAKSQE010000047.1 GCA_024404295.1 Oscillibacter sp. | reverse complement strand
GCCGTAGGGACGGGCTGCATGGTTCAGGCAGATGGTGGAAATACTGGCAAAGCCCTGACGAGCCAAAGAGGGAAGACCACCCTTTACAATGTTTGCGTAATAGGTTTTGCTAAACTGAAATCGACTGATACGGGGCATTAGATTGCCGCCCTTGGAGCAGCCCAGCAAAAGAACGCTGAAACTGACAAACTGGCTGATAATCGTGGCCCAAGCGGCACCGGCAACACCCAGATGGAAACTGAAAATAAACAAGGGGTCTAAACCAACATTCAAAATGGCACCACTGGTGATTCCCACCATGGCATAAGCGGCACTGCCCTGAAAACGGAGCTGGTTGTTCAGCACCAGAGAAGAGGTCATCCAAGGCGCACCCAACAGAATCACGCTTAGGTAGGCTTTCGCATGAGGGAGAATGGTATCGGTGGAACCCAAGAGGTAAGCCAGAGGCTCCAGAAAGATCTGCCCCACAATGCAGATCAGTACGCCGGCTCCAATGGCACTAAAGAAGCCAACGGCGGACATGGTGGCAGCTTCGTCCATCTCTTGCTTGCCCAATGCGCGGGAAATAAAGGTGCCGCTGCCCTGTCCAAAGAAGAAACCGACCGCTTGAATGATGGCCATCAGGGAAAAAACCACGCCGACCGCACCGGTAGCGGCATTGCTCTTCAACATACCGACGAAGAACGTGTCCGCCATATTGTAAAAAGCCGTTACCATCATGCTGATCATGCAGGGAACGGCTAAACGGAGGATGAGAGGCCCAACCGGGGTTTCAGTCATCTGCCGATATTTTTGAGACTGTTTCTCTTCCATGGAAGTTCACACTCCTTTGCTATCGAAACAAGTATAGCATACTAAAATATTGAAAAAAAGGGCGGAATTGAAAAAGAAAACAGAATATATTGGCCTGTATTCGGCAAGTTTGTGCATAAGGCTCTCTTGAAACCTGTAGAAGAAATGAGTATAATATATTCGTTAAAAAATGAGCCTGGAGTGGATAACTTGACAGGTATTTATTTTTCCGGAAAGGATGAGAAGAACGTGACCTCTTATCAGAACATGACACAAACTGAGCGGCAGGAAGAGTATGCAAAGCTGCAGGCTGTATACGAGTCCTTGAAAACACAGGGTTTGCAGCTGGATATGACCCGTGGTAAGCCCTGCAAGGAACAACTGGATCTGGTATCCGATATCTTTGATATGCTGAAGGAACCCGAGGATTACATGGTGGATGGAATCGATATCCGCAACTATGGACATCTGTCCGGTCTTCCTGAGGCAAAGCGTCTGTTTGCCAATATTCTGAATTGCAAGCCCAAGCAGGTATTTGTGGGCGGCAACGCCAGCTTGCAGTTGATGTATGGCGTACTTGATAACGCGTTCCTGCATGGCCGTACCCATAGCCCTCGCCCCTGGTGCAAGGAGCCTGTGGTGAAGTGGCTGTGCCCTGCTCCCGGCTATGACCGTCACTTTAAGATGACACAGGCTTTCGGTTTTGAACTGATCACCATTCCCATGACTTCCACCGGCCCTGATATGGACGCTGTGGAGGAGGCCATCAAGGATCCTGCTGTGAAGGGTATCTGGTGCGTTCCCAAGTATTCCAACCCCGACGGTGTGGTGTACTCCATGGAAACGGTAGTGCGTATGGCTTCTATGAAGCCTGCTGCGCCTGACTTCACCATTATGTGGGATAACGCCTACTGCATCCACGAGTTTGAGGGCGAGGATGTGGAGTTCCCCGACATTCTGCACCAGTGCAAAAAGTACGATAACTATGACATGGTCTATGAGTTTGCTTCTACCTCTAAGATTACCTTCCCCGGTGATGGTGTGGCTTGTATGGCAACCTCCGAAGGAAACCTGAAGGACTTTGAGAAGTGGATCGGATTGCAGACCATCTCCTATGATAAGGTCAATCAGCAGCGCCATGTTTTGTATCTGCAGAACCGTGCACACACCCTGAAACTGATGAAGAAGCACGCCTCTGTCATGGCTCCCAAGTTCCAGGCAGTGCTTGCCACACTGGAACGGGAAATCGCTGATCTGGAGATTGCGCATTGGAGCAAGCCGAAGGGTGGTTACTTCGTGTCGCTCTATGCTATGGAAGGCACTGCCAAGCGCACGCTGGCTCTGTGCAAAGAGGCTGGCGTGGCAATGACTGCCGCCGGTGCTACCTATCCGTACGGCATTGACCCCAAAGACAGCAATATCCGTATCGCCCCCTCTTATCCCCCTGTCGAGGAAGTGGTAAAGGCAATCGATGTGTTCTGCGTCTGCTTGAAAATGGCCGCTTTGGAGAAGCTGGGCGTATGAGATACCAGGGCATGGTCTATCGCCCTCCTTCGGAGGCGTATAGTCTGATCGTGCAAGTAACTTACGGCTGCAGCCATAATACGTGTGCCTTTTGCAGCATGTACAAGGAGAAGCACTTTGCTCTGCGCCCGTTGGAGGAGATCATTGAGGATTTTCATATGGCACGGGAACGCTATCGCCATGTGGATAAGGTTTTCCTTGCAGACGGCGATGCACTGATCCGCAAAGCGTCAGAGTCGTATATGATACTGGACACCGTGCGGGAACTGTTCCCTGAGTGTCAGCGGGTCACATCCTACGCTTCTCCCAGCAGCATTCGCATCCGTACGGATGAAGAACTGCGGACTTTGCGTGAAAAGGGACTGACCATGGTATACATGGGACTGGAGTCCGGCAGCGATGCTGTGCTGAAATTGATGCGGAAAGGTCATACGGCAGCTGAGATCATCGCTATGGGACAAAAGGTGCGCCGCAACGGCATGGCTCTGTCTGTGACTGCGATTACCGGATTGGGCGGCCCGGAGTTGCTGAAAGAGCATGCTGTAGAGACTGCCAAGGCATTTAACGCAATGAATCCCGAGTATATCGGAATGCTGACGCTGATGGTGGAGCCGGGAACGCCTCTGTTTGACTGGGTACGGGAAGGCTCTTTCCAACTGCTGACCCAGCCGCAGGTGTTGGAGGAGACACGCTTGCTTGTTGAAAATCTTGATAGTCCCGGAAGCGTGTTCCGTATGAATCATGCCAGCAATTACCTGGTGCTGAAAGGCACGTTACATGGCGATCAACAGGCCATGCTGGAGATGATCGATCGAGCTGAACACAATCTCTCTCTGCTTCGCCCTGAGGAGTGGCGTGGATTGTAAATAAGGGAAAAACCCTGTATGCAAAAATGCATACAGGGTTTCTTATTGATACGCTGCCTTGCTTTTTTTAGG
This sequence comes from Oscillibacter sp., assembly GCA_024404295.1. GTDB lineage: Bacteria > Bacillota > Clostridia > Oscillospirales > Oscillospiraceae > Oscillibacter. The sequence continues at coordinate 5,974 of JAKSQE010000047.1, read as the reverse complement.
GCTGTGTGATAACGTAAAGGAAAGCAAACCGTGATTTGCGACGCTCAAAGGAGAACGTACTATGACGAAAGAGAAACAGGTGGCCATTGCTGCCATTGATGACAATGCGGATCTGATTGTGGGACTGAGCGACCGTATTTGGGAATACGCTGAATTATCTCTTCAAGAGGAAAAATCAGCGGAAGATATGTGCTGCACATTGGAACAGTTGGGTTTTACCGTGGAGCGTGGTGTATGCAATATTGCTACAGCATTTACCGCCTCCTATGGCAGTGGGCGGCCCATCATCGGTTTGCTGGCAGAATATGACGCACTGTCCGGTTTATCCCAGAAAGCGAGTAGTCTTGCCGCAGAACCGCTGGTTCCGGATGGAAATGGACACGGCTGCGGACACAACCTGTTGGGTACGGGTTCAGTGGCAGCGGCAATCGGAGTAAAGGCCTACCTTGAAACAAGTGGTCGGAGCGGAACGGTGATCCTGTTCGGCTGCCCGGGTGAAGAGGGCGTTGCATCTAAGGCGTTCATGGCCCGAGAAAACATTTGGCGCAAGCTGGATGCTGCGCTGACCTGGCATCCCAGTGATACCAATGAAGTAGTCACAGGCTCCTCCAATGCCTGCATCCAGAACTTATACCAATTTACCGGTGTTGCTTCTCATGCTGCTTTTTCGCCGGATCATGGGCGCAGCGCACTGGACGCAGTTGAATTGATGAATCTGGGCGTTCAATTCCTTCGGGAACATATGCCTGATAAAGCCCGAATCCACTATGCGATCACGGACACCGGCGGTTGCAGTCCCAATGTGGTGCAGGCGAAGGCCAGCGTACTGTATATGGTCCGTGCAAACCACATCTCAGAAGCAATCGAACTGCAAAAACGCGTGGATCAGATTGCTGAGGGAGCAGCCCTTATGACAGAAACGACATGGAAGAAGATATTTGTTGATGGCTTGTCGAATGTCGTTCCAAATCATACACTGGAAACGGTGCTGTACCGAAACTTTGAGGAGTTAGGTGTTCCGGGTTATACAGATGAAGAACACGCCTTTGCCGATGCACTGGCAAAAACATATGACGGCAGCAACGGCCTGCCGGGAATTGCTGCCGCAAACAGCTGTGATGCAGCGGCACAGGTGAAGGCGATGCGCGCATCACACGGCAATCATGCGCTGAATGATTTTCTGGCACCGCTCTATCAGGGATCGGCATATGATCCCGGCTCCACAGATGTTGGGGATACCAGTTGGGAGTGCCCCACTGCGCAGATCCATGTGGTGACATGGCCCAACGGCTGCCCCGGCCACAGTTGGCAAAATGTCTCCTGCGGTCATAGCAGTCTGGGACATAAGGGATTGCTGCATGCGGGAAGAGTCTTGGCAGCAAGCGTGATTGATCTAATAGAGAATCCTGCCTTGATTGAACAGGCACAGTCCGAGTTTGACCAGCAGACGGCGGAGGGATATATGTGTCCCATTCCTGCGGATGCGGTAGCAACAATCCTGAATTGACTGAATCACAGTCAACAGTTTACTGAAAAGAATTACAGCAGAGCTTGAACATATCAAAATGGGAAAAGAATCGAAGGAAGAGAGGATATCTCTATGAATGAGAGAGTTTACGGCGTAGATTTAGGTGGCACTACGGTGAAGATTGGTGCGTTTGACGGTGCAGGAACCCTGGTGCGTAAATGGGAGATCCCAACCCGTTCGGAAAATGGCGGAGCCTTGATTTTGGAAGATATTGCTGCGGCCGTGAAAGCTGACGCAGTAGAGAATGAAGCTGTGATTGGCGGTATCGGTATGGGTGTGCCCGGAGTAATCACACCCGACGGTGATCTGTTGCCCTGTGTGAACCTGAATGGCTGGGGCGGTGCCGTAGGCAAAGAATTGTCCCAACGCTGCGGTTGCCCGGTAAAAATGCTGAACGATGCCAACGCTGCAACCTTAGGCGAGCTGTGGCGCGGCGGCGGTATGGGTGTGAAGTCCATGGTATTTGTGACGCTGGGCACCGGTGTTGGCGGCGGAATCGTTGTGGACGGGAAACTGCTGGCTGGCTCTCATGGTGTAGGTGGCGAACTGGGACACATGAAAATTTATGAGACTGGTGAAGACGTTTGCGGTTGCGGTAAGCGCGGATGCCTGGAAAAGTATGCTTCTGCTACGGCGCTTGCAACCCATGCCAAGCGTGCACTGGCTCAGACTGACGCGCCTTCGGCACTGCGGAATGTAGTGGATGTGACCGCAAAAGACGTATTTGATGCGGCAAAGACAGGCGATGCGTTGGCAGTGGAATTGTGCGAGAAGTATGCCGACGCATTGGGTCGTGGTTTGGCAATTGTTGCCTGCGTCTGCGATCCGGAAGCGTTTGTTTTAGGCGGCGGCGTGACCAAAGCGGGTGACTACCTATTGAATAAGGTGAAGGAGGCTTATCAGCGCTATGCCTTTGCCACAACGGCAGAAGCTGATTTGGTTCTGGCAAAACTGGGCAATGACGCCGGAATGTACGGCGGCGCCCATGAGATTTTTGCGGAACTCGGCAGAGCGGATTTACTGTAAGTGAACAAAAAAGAAAGTGCGTCGAACCAAGTTCGGCGCACTTTTTGAGACTGTCTATAAAGAGGTAAAACTGCAATAACGGGAAGGAAGAGAGCTACGAGAGGAACCCAGGAAGGGTTCCTTTCGTTTTTAATCATAAGTTTTGACAACTTATTAAAGTTGTTAAAAAACTTGCTCAGCGGGGAGAAAAGACTTTTTCGATGCGCTGAGAAAGTGCGTCGAACCAAGTTCGGCGCACTTTTTTTCAAACGATCATTTCTTTTTCAGAGACATTGCACGGTGAACGGCATCTACGACACCCTGAGCATTGATGCCGTAGGCATCCAGCACCTGCTGAGCAGCTCCGCTGCGGCCGAATTCATCGTTGACACCGTGGCGGATGACGGGGACGGGGTAAGTTTCTGCAACGACCTCGGCAACCGCACTGCCAAATCCGGCCATGATGTTGTGTTCTTCTGTGGTAACAATGACGCCGCATTCGCGGGCAGCCTTTTCGATGATGTCGCGGTCAATGGGCTTAATGGTGTGGATGTTGATGACACGGGCGGAAATACCTTCCTCAGCCAGCAACTCTGCGGCCTTCAGGGACTCTTGCACCATAATGCCGGTGGCGAAGATGGCCACATCTTTGCCATCACGTGCCAGAACACCTTTGCCAAGCTCAAACCGGTAGCCGGGGATCTGGTCCATGACCACCTCCACAGGGTTGCGGCCAATTCGCAAATAGCAGGGGCCCTCATAGTCCATTACGGCCTTCACGGCAGCATCGGCCTCCACAGCGTCGCAGGGATTGACGATGGTCATGCCGGGCAGAACACGCATCAGTGCGATATCCTCCAGGCACTGATGGGTTGCGCCGTCCTCACCTACAGACAGGCCTGCATGGGTGCCTACGATTTTCACATTCAAGTGGGGATAGGCCACGGAGTTGCGGATCTGGTCGAATACGCGACCGGTTGAGAACATAGCAAAGGAGTGGATAAACGGTATCTTGCCAGTGGTGGACAGTCCGGCGGCCATACCGACCATGTTTGCTTCTGCGATACCGCAGTTGATGAAGCGTTCGGGCACTTCCTTTGCAAAACGACCCGAATAGGTGGCGGCAGAAAGGTCGGCGTCCAGAACGATGACCCGCTCGTTTTCCTTACCGTCCTTCTTTAGAGCATCACCATAGGCGGCTCTGGTTGCAATTTTCTCAGCCATCGTTACACCTCCATCTGACTTTTCAGCTCAGCCATAGCCTGCTGATATTCATCTGCATTGGGGGCCTTACCGTGCCAGCCCACCTGGTTTTCCATGAAGCTGACACCCTTGCCCTTCACGGTCTGCAATAGCAACATAGTAGGCTTGTCCTTGGTGGCAGCAGCCTCGGCGAAGGCTTTTTCCAGAGCGTCCAGATCGTGGCCGTCAACGTTGATGGCGTGCCAGCCGAATGCACGGAATTTCTCGTCCAGAGGAGCGGTATTCATGACCTTCTCGGTGGGACCGTCGATTTGCAGTCCGTTCACGTCTACCATGCCGCAGAAGTTGTCCAGCTTGTAATGAGCGGCGACCAGAGCGGCCTCCCAAATTTGACCCTCGGTGATCTCACCATCACCCATGATGGCATAGACACGGTAGTTCTTGTGGTCCAACTTGCCGGCAAGAGCCATACCCACGGCGGCAGAAATTCCCTGACCCAAAGAGCCGGCAGACATATCAATTCCATTCACATGGTTCATCTCCACGTGGCCGGACAGGTGATAATTGACGTTTCGCAGGTGCTTCAGATCCTCCACAGGAAAGTAGCCCCGCTGTGCCAACACAGCGTACAGGGCGGGAGCACCATGCCCCTTGGACAGCACCAGGCGGTCACGGTCGGGGTCTTTGCTGTTGGCGGGATCAATGTTCATGACACCGTTGTACAGCAGGGTCAAAACATCCACGATGGACAGAGAGCCGCCGGGATGACCGGATTTTGCGGTATAGATGGCATCCAGTGCCAACATTCTGGCCTGCGTTGCCAGATTGGAGAGTTCTTTTCTTTTTGCGTTTTCCAAAATTAACATCCTCCTAATCGGATTTACATTCTATGCGCATTCAATTATACGGAAAAAAATCTCGATTGTATAGCATGAATTTATTTTTTTTCGACCAGAAATACGAAAGATCTCCAGTCAAAATGACTGGAGATCTTTACAAGTGAAAATAGAATTACTTTTTCAGAGAATCGACCCATGCGCCGTACTTTGCAACGTTTGCCTGAGCATCCGCTGCATCCTTGCCCTGGGTCAGGACGTAGACCTTAACCGTGGGTTCGGTGCCGGAGGGACGGACGATGAGGGAAGTGCCGTCAGCCATCTCAAAGCGAACAACGTTGGAGTTGGACAGTTCCATAGTGGTCTTGACGCCGGTTGCCATGTCGATCACACTGCCGTCCTGATAATCCTTGAATTGCTTGACTTCCACACCGGAGATCTCGGTAGGAACATTCTCACGCAGACCCTTCATCAGGTTAGCCATGTCGCGCAGACCGTCCAGACCGGGCATGACCAGGTTAAAGGTCTTCTCGGCAAAGTAGCCGTACTTTTCATACAGTTCAGCCAAAGCGTCAAACAGAGTCTTGCCCTGCGTTGCATACCAGGCTGCCATTTCAGTCAAAAGCATAGAGGCGGTAACAGCATCCTTATCACGGACAAAGTCGCCGATCATGTAACCATAGGATTCCTCAAAGGCGATGATGACTTTGCCCTCGCCGGAGTTCTCCAGCTGATCCTTCTTTTCTGCCAGGAACTTGAAACCGGTGAACGTGTCAAAGCACTGCAGACCGTTGACCTCAGCCACTTTTCGATACATCTCGGTGGAGACTATGCTCTTCAGGGCAGTAGCTTTTTCGGGGAGGGTACCCTCGCGCTTCATAGCGTTGATCAGGTAATCCAACATCAGAACACCGGTCTGATTGCCGGTAACGGGCTGGAATTCGCCAGCCTTATCCCGGATCATAATGCCCACACGATCGCTGTCGGGGTCGGTGCCCAGAATGAAGTCAATGTCATTGGCCTTTGCCAGGTCGATGGCCAGGTAGAAGCCCTCGGGATTTTCGGGGTTGGGGGAAACCACGGTGGGGAAGTCTCCGTCAATCACCATCTGCTTAGGCTCACACAGCAGGTGCTTGATGCCCAAAGCCTTCAGAGCCTGGGGCACCAGCTTATAGCCGCAGCCGTGGAAGGGGGTGTAAACCAGCTTGAAGGTGTCAGCAACCTTTTCCACAGAAGCCTTGTCATGGATCTGCGCCAGAACATTGTCCATGAACAGCTTGTCCGTTTCTTCGCCAATGATTTCAATCAGACCGGCCTTGACACCTTCGTCAAAGTCCATGGTCTTAATGTCGTTAAAGATGTCAATCTGCTCCAGACGGGCAGCGATGGCATCGGCATGGTG
>JAKSQE010000046.1 GCA_024404295.1 Oscillibacter sp. | reverse complement strand
TGTTGTCGGTATGCGTAAGCCTGGCTTTGAGATCTATCAGGTGTGCGCCAAGGAAATGGGCGTGGAGCTGGCTGAGTGCGTGTCTGTTGCCGATAACATTAAGCGCGATATTCCCGGCGCTAAGAAGGCAGGCGTGGGCTGCAACATCATCTTCAACTCTCCCGAGAAGAAGCATGCTGTGGAGTTCACCGAGGAGACCCGTCCCGATGCAGTTATCGATGACTTCACCGAGATCCTGAACCTGCTGCCCGACCTGAAGTAAAAAGTCACCGGACGTCCGGGATCTCCCGGGCGCGTCCTGCGTTATGGAGGAGACGATATGAATACCGATATTCGTTATATTTTTCTGGATTTAGGCGGCACTTTCGGCGTGATTGACGAGGATCCCGCTTATCTGTCTGCCGCTCGTGCAAAGATTGCCGAACTGTGCGGCGTCAAGACCGATGATGCCAACAAGTGGTTTGAAGAGGTCATCGACACCCGTTACGACAAGTATCGTGACTGGGCTCTGAAGTTTATGTGTGAGGCTCCCGAAGAAGTTCTGTGGACTCGCTGGCTGGCCTATGATATGGACCAGGATCTGATCCGCAAGAACGCTTCCGAGCTGACTTATCAGTATCGTCAGACCAAGGGCCGCCGCACCGTTGTGGAAGGCGGCGCAGAGACTGTCAAGGAGCTGTGCGCTCGCGGCTATACGCTGGGCATCATCAGCGACCTGGTGGGCAAGCGCGAAGTTGACGAGTGGCTGGACAATGACGGCCTGCGTCCCTACTTCAAGACTGTCCAGCAGTCTTCCATCACTTATATCCGCAAGCCCGGCCCCGCCATCTACTACTATGCGATGGATGAGGTTGGTGCTGAGGCCCAGAATTGCTGCTATGTCGGCGATAACCTGAACCGCGATATCGTGGGTGCTAAGGCTGTCGACTTCGGCATGACCGTGGCTGTCCAGTACAATAAGAATAAGCCCCTGAAGCTGACCGAGGAAAATATGCCCAGCGCAAAGATCTACACCTTCCCCCAGTTGCTGGATATCTTCCCCGCCTGCGGCCAGGTGGCTGTTGATAAGCTGACTCCCCCCACGGACGGTCAGTAATTCACAGATTTAAATTTCCATTATAGGAGGTATTTACTATGTCTGAAATCAATCGTGGCGGTGCCAAGCTGGCTGCCGCTGTGAAGAAAGCATATGAGTTGGGCCAGGATGATTATCATCTGGAGCCTATGTCCCTGGTAAAGGATGGCCAGCCTGTCGGTAAGATTTCCGATGGTGATGCTGCTGTTTTCTGCTGCCGTCGTGGCGAGCGTGAGATCGAGCTGACTGAGATGTTCACCGATGTGGATTTCGATAAGGTCGACCGCAGAATGCTGAAGGACCTGAACTTCACCATCATGACCATGTATCATGATAAGTTCAAGGATCTGCCCATCGCATTTGCTCCCTCTCATGTGGTGAAGCCCCTGGCACAGGTTATTTCCGATGCCGGCAAGTCCCAGCTGCATATCGCTGAGTCTGAGAAGTATGCCCACGTGACCTTCTTCTTCAACGGCGGTGAGAACAATCCTTTCCCCGGTGAGGATGACATCTGCATCCCCTCTCCCAAGGGTATCGACTTCGACCAGAAGCCCGAGCTGTCTTTGCCCATCGTGGCTGATAAGCTGGTGGACGCTCTGGGCAAGTATGATTTCGTGGTCACCAACTTCGCCAACGGCGATGTCATCGGCCACACCCAGAATACTGCTGCAAAGATCGAGGCCTGCGGCCATGTGAGCCACTATCTGGACGTTGTCGTCAACGATGCTCTGTCCAAGGGTTATGTGGTTGCTGTCACTGCTGACCACGGCAACATTGAGAAGCTGTACACCTCCGCCGGCAAGCCCGACGGTGCTCATACCACCAACCTGGTGCCCTTCATCATGATCGACCCCGCCGACAAGACTCCCATCACCCTGGGTGAGGGTTCTCTGGGCGAGGTGGCTCCCACCGTGCTGAATGTCATGGGAATCCCTCAGCCCGCTGAGATGGCTGGTTCTCCCCTGTGCTCCGGTAAGGATTGGGGTAAGGATCGCAAGATGCTGCTGATCATCTGCGACGGCTGGGGCTTCGGCACTGGCGACGAGGGTGACGCAATCTTCATGGCAGACACTCCCTATTGGGATTCTCTGCTGGCTAACGAGTCCTGGACCAAGCTGCACGCTTCCGGCGAGCATGTGGGCCTGGGCGCCGGCAAGGCCGGTAACTCTGAGGCTGGTCACTCCAACCTGGGTGCTGGTCGTTGCGTCATGCAGGACGACGTCCGTCTGGACGCCGCTGTGAAGGACGGCACGTTCAAGCAGAACCCCGGTTTCCTGGCTGCTATCGAGCATGCTAAGAGCAACGGCGGCAACCTGCATCTGCTGTCTTACCTGACCTACAAGTCCTCTCACGGTTGCATCGACTACCCCTTGGCCATCTGCGAGATGGCACGCGACAACGGTCTGGACCGTGTGTTCCTGCACATCATCTTCGACGGCCGTTCCACTGAGCCCGGCTCCGCTCCTGCCCTGCTGGCAGAACTGGATGAGAAGCTGGAAGCAATCGGCGTGGGCTATGTGGTCGACGGCGTTGGCCGTGGCGTGGTTCTGGATCGTGATAAGAACTACGACAAGGTCAAGCGTGCTTACGACGCTATGGTCGAGGGCGCAGGTACTCAGTACGAATAATTTGAGCATTTTCTGACAGTACAAACGTACTGATTCTGAATTTTCTCCCATCAAGAAAGGCTCCGCCAAACGGCGGAGCCTTTTGCTGTGGTTCGAGCAGGCTGAAAAAAGGGCTCGTACGATGTTCGTACGAGCCCTTTCTTATGGAAATATTACAGGTACTTCTGCATACCGTCAGTGGCGATAGAGGGATCGCCGCTAATGGAAACGGTGAACTTCACGCCGTTCTTCTCGCCGAACTGATCCAACCAGTTCAGGAAAGCCTCGGTCTCCACATCAACATCCTTGCCCAGAGTCTTGCACAGGTTATCAATAAACACCTGAGCGATGTCATAGTTGCCGGCATACAGACCGCTGATAAAGCCACGGAAAACTTCGTAGCTATCCAGCTTGTACTCCTTAGCATCAATCAGACGGATCTGATTGTTAATTGTAAAAGTCATGTCACGGCCGGGCTCAATGCAAACCACGTTGCCAGCCTCTGCCTTTGCTGCATCATTAATCAGTTCAATGAGCTGCTTGGTCTTGCCGGAACCCTTTACGCCCATAATCAATCTAACCATAATATATCACTCCTGTCATTTTAGTCACCATCGTATGGTGGACTATCTTACAATAAGAATAGCACAAGCTTCCAAAAAAGACAATGCCAAAATATAAATTTGTCATTTGTTCATAAAGCTGTCACAGTTCTATATGCAAATAGGAGAGAGGTTGCTGTGTCAGCAACCTCCCTTCCTGTAATTTACCGTCAGAATCCCATGCGGAAATTATTTCTGGAGCTTTGCCTCCAGTTCGGCCTTACGGTCCTCATAGCCGGGCTTGCCCAGCAGAGCGAACATATTCTTCTTGTATGCTTCCACGCCGGGCTGGTCAAAGGGATTGACCTCCAGCAGATAGCCGGACAGGCCGCAGGCATATTCAAAGAAGTAGATCAGACCACCCAGATCAGCGGCAGACTTACCATCTGTCTTCACGATCAGGTTGGGCACGCCACCCTCGGTGTGGGCCAACAGAGTGCCTTCCATGGCCTTGTCACGAATGAAGTCCATGGACTTGCCGGCGACAAAGTTCAGACCATCGCCGTCGTCCGCATCATGAGGAACCAGAAGCTGACGGTCGGAAGAACCCAGACGTACTACCGTCTCAAACATCAGGCGCTTACCCTCCTGGATATACTGACCCATGGAGTGCAGATCGGCAGTAAATTCCACGCTGGCGGGGAAGAGGCCCTTGCCCTCCTTGCCCTCGCTCTCGCCGTAGAGCTGCTTCCACCACTCAGTCATGAAGCGGAAAGCGGGATCGTAGCAAGCCAGCAGTTCGATGGAATAGCCGGCACGGTACAGGGCATAGCGGGTAGCGGCATACTGCCAGGCGGGGCAGTCAAAAGAGCCGTTCTCGCAAATGTTCATCATGTCAGCAGCACCCTGCATCAGAGCGTTGATATCCACGCCGGTGACGGCAATGGGCAGCAGGCCCACAGCGGTCAGCACGCTGAAACGGCCGCCAATCTCATCGGGCACCACAAAGGTTTCCCAACCCTCGGCATCGGCCAGCTTCTTCAATGCGCCGCGAGATTTGTCGGTGGTGGCATAGATACGGGACTTGGCAGCCTCCTTGCCATACTTCTTTTCCAGAGCTTCGCGGAAGAAACGGAAGGCAACTGCAGGCTCCGTAGTGGTGCCGGACTTGGAGATGACGTTGATGGAGAAGTCAACATTCTCCAACAGGTCCAGAACTTCGCCCATGGCATCAGCAGACAGACCGTTGCCCACAAAATAAACATTGGGAGTAGACTTGGATTTCAGATTATAGTTGGGAGAGCACAGGCAGTCGATGACGCCGCGGGCGCCCAGATAAGAACCGCCAATGCCGATGACCACAAGAGCCTGAGAGTCAGACTGGATTTTTTTGGCTGCAGCCTGAATGCGGGCGAACTCGTCACGGTCGTAGTTGCGGGGCAGATGGACCCAACCGGTGAACTCGCCGCCGGCACCGCTGCCGGACTGCAGTTTCTGCTGGGCTTCTGCAAGGTGGGGAGCCAGCTCCTTTTTGTAGTCGCCGGAGAGGAAGGAATCCATCTGGAACGTTTGCATTTCAAGCATGATTGTTCATCCTTTCGTATTGCGGAGAAATCCGCACATCATTCTATTGTAGAGTATAGCATCTCTTTTGGAAGCTATCAAGAAAAAGAACAGTAGAAAATAAACCGAGTTTTTCGCTCATTTTGCCAGAAATGCTATGCGCAGCACCCGTAAGAGCATCTCGCCAAATGTGATACGGGAAACTTCCTCACCGGCTAACAGGGGGATTTCGGCCACAACTTCTTCACCGGAGGAAACAGTCATCGTGCCCAGTACATCTCCGCAGGCAACGGGCGCAGTTACCGATTCGACCAAGGAGATCTCCTGCGTTAATTGACCAGCCTTTGCTTTCTCTAAAAGAACAGAAGAACCGTCGCCCATTACCGGCTGCACGGTGGCCTGTGTGCCTAAATCCACGGGGACAGGAGGTAATGGCTCGCTGGGAACAACATTGACCAGTGCATAATTGGAAAAACCATAGTTCAGCAAGCCTTGTGCGTCATCAAAACGGGAAGCGGAAGTGGCACCCTTCATAATGACGGAAATCAGTTCCATTCCGTCTCGTTCAGCAGTAGCGGAGATGCAGTAACCGGCGGCATCGGTGGAGCCGGTTTTCAGTCCGGTGATACCGTCATAAAACCGAACCAGTTTATTGGTGTTTACCAGAGAAGAGGTGCCGTTTCGAAGAGAGTCCATCCAGACCGTGGTATAGCGGCGAATATCTGGGTGCTTCAAAATCAACTCCCGACTCATGACGGCAATATCATGAGCAGACGTAACATGGCCTTCCGCAGGAAGACCACAGGCGTTTTTAAAGGTGGTGTCGGTCATTCCGAGTTCTGTGGCCCGTTGATTCATTCGCTCCACAAAGGCTTCCTCACTGCCTGCCAAATGCTCCGCCAGGGCCACGGCACAGTCATTTGCGGATACAATGCAGACAGCTTTCAGCATCTCATCCACCGTAAACTGCTCGCCCTCTTTCAGCCAGATCTGGCTGCCGCCCATGGAACAGGCATGGGCAGAGCCTGTCACAAGCGTGTCGTAAGAAATTGTGCCGTTATCAATGGCTTCCATGGTCAGCAGTAAAGTCATAATTTTTGTAACGCTTGCAGGTTCCAGTTTGGCATGTTCTTCTTTGGAAAACAAAATGGTTCCAGTCTCCTTTTCCATCAGAAGTGCGGAGGGTGCCGCGACTTCAACAGCGTGAGCGCTGCAGCTCAACACCAAAATGGCGCAGAACAGCGCCAAAAAACGTTTCATGATGACTCCTCCTCATTTATGGTTGTTCCATCCTATGAAAAAGAAAATCTATTCATGCCGTGACATTTTTCGTGTTGCAAAAAGCTGGCAGCTGTGGTATACTTCTCCCAGATTTGCGGCTGTAGTTCATCGGTAGAACGGCAGCTTCCCAAGCTGCATAGGCGGGTTCGACTCCCGTCAGCCGCTCCATGATGAGAGATCCGCACCGAAAAGCGATTCGGTGCGGATTTTTATTTACAGCAGTATATACAGCGGGTATAATGAATGCAAAGACCAAGGGGGCAAACATATGCGTACGATTTTAGAACAAATTCAGCAGGCGGCAAAGAGGATCGAACCTTATACGGTAAAAACGCCGCTGATCCGCCTGAGCCAGCTGGATTCCTATCTTGGCTGCCAGGTTTATGCAAAATGTGAGTGCATGCAGATCACCGGCTCTTTTAAGCTGCGTGGCGCCATGAACATGATCATGGGACTTGACCCGGAACAGCTGAAAAACGGAATTGTCACGGCCTCCTCCGGCAATCATGGTCGGGGCTGTGCTTATGCCGCAAAAAAGCTGGGAATTCCCGCAACGGTGGTGGTGCCCGATTCCGCCCCGCCCATCAAGGTGGAGAACATTCGCCGTTTGGGTGCGGAAATCGTCCAATGCCCTGCTGTGAAACGGTTTGAGGTGGCAGAGCAACTGTGCCAAGAAAAGCACGCGGAGTTTATTCCTCCGTATAATGCCGAGCAAATTATGGCAGGCCAAGGCACGGCGGGCCTTGAAATCATGGAACAGCTTCCGGAAGTGGACATGGTCGTGATTCCGGTCAGCGGCGGCGGACTGATCGGCGGTGTGTCAGCGGCAATTAAGGAGACAGACCAACGTGTGACGGTCATCGGTGTAGAACCTGCTGCCATCCCCAGATACACAGCCAGTCTTCCGGCAGGCGAGCCAGTCACTGTGGAGCAGAAGCTGACCATTGCCGATGCGCTGGTTTCCAATCATCCTGGCACGAAGTGCTTCCCGATGGTACAGAAATATGTAGATAGGATCGCAACAGCAGAGGAAGAGCAGATTTTGCAGGCGCAGAAATTGCTGTTAACAGAAGGGAAGATTTTTGCGGAAGCCTCCGGCTGCCTGGGAATTGCCGGTGTGCTCGCCGGAAGAGTTGCGGTTCAGCCGGATCAGAAGGTCTGCTTCCTGATCTCCGGCGGAAACTGCTCCATTCAGCAGTTGGAGATCTTGAATTCTGTCGAGATCCCCAAAGAAGCGGAGAGGAGATAACGACATGGAAAAGGAAGCATTGCCTATCCCACAGGGGAAGTATGTTCCCGCCAACCGTTGCGGCAACTTGATCGTAACGGCAGGTATGACCCCCAGAGAAAACGGAAAGCTGCTGTATGAGGGGAAAATTCACATCGAAGACGATTTGGAGCTATACCGCAGTGCGGTGATCCAGGCGGCAAAGAATGCGCTGAACGCAGCAAAAAGTCAACTGCGCGGAGATGAGCGGATTCAGCAGATCCTGTCCATCACGATTTATCTGAATGCTGAGGAAGGATATACAAAGCATTCCAAAATCGCCGATTTTGCATCGGAATACTATTGCGAACAGTTGGGTGACGCCGGAATCGGATGCCGTGTGTCTGTGGGAGTTGCATCGCTGCCCGGGAATGCACCCTGCGAAATTCAGATCATGGCGGCTTGCGGCTAAAGGAATGATACAAAAATAACTGCTCATACTAACATCATTTCAAAGGATGGGAGTGCGAGCGATGATAGAACCGGATACTGTAAAGCTGTTGCGAGAGTGCGATGCCGGAATCAAAATGGGCGTGACCGCCATCGATGAGGTGCAGGATGCGGTGAGATCCGACCAACTGCGAAAACTTTTGCTGGACGGAAAAGCGGATCACGAAAAGCTGAAAGAAAAGATCCAGGTGTTGTTGGACCGCTATCAAGACGATGGCAAGGATCCCAACCCCATGGCAAAAGGAATGTCCACCATGAAAACGAATGTGAAGATGGCGGTAAATTATTCCGATGCGACGATTGCGGATCTCATGACGGACGGCTGCAACATGGGCGTTAAGTCTCTGGCACGATATTTGAACCAGTATCAGGCGGCGGATGAAGAAACCAAAAACATTACCGAGGATCTGATCTGCCTGGAAGAGCGCATGGCGGTAGATCTGAGAGCCTATCTGTGATGAAAAACAGACTGCTGGAGAGCAGTCTGTTTTTTTATGGTGCGCAAAATTGATGTTTTTCTTTACAAACAGGGATTTTCCCTATATAATAGTAAGGCTAAAATAGAGTAAATGGAGAACGATTATGGCCTTGATCGAATATGACGTATATAAGCAGAAGCTGCGCGACCTGGGTCCGGAGCTGGAAAAGCTTTCTGCCGCACTGGATATCGAGAGCGCTAAGCAGGAGGCTGCCAGACTGGAAGATGAGACCGCACAGGACGGTTTCTGGAACGATTTAGAGCGTTCCCAGAAGGTGCAGATGCGCCTGAAGCAGCTGCAGAATAAGGTGAATCGTCAGGAAAAGCTGATCTCATCTTGGGAAGATCTGCAGACCCTGTGCGAAATGGGCCAGGAAGAGGATGACCCCGATATTCTGGAGGAACTGAAGGAAGAGTTCGTTCAGCTGGAAGAGAAGGTGGAGGAGACTCGTATGACCACCCTGCTCTCCGGAGAGTATGATTCTAACAACTGCATTCTGACCTTCCACGCCGGTGCCGGCGGCACTGAGGCGCAGGACTGGACCCAGATGCTGTATCGTATGTATACCCGTTGGGCCGAGCGCCACGACTTCAAATATTCTATCCTGAACTATGAAGACGGTGACGAGGCCGGCATCAAGTCCGCCAGCATTTCCATCGAGGGCGAGAACGCCTACGGCCTGCTGAAGAGTGAAAACGGCGTACACCGTTTGGTTCGCGTTTCTCCCTTTGACGCCAATGCCCGCCGCCAGACCAGCTTTGCTGCTGTGGAGGTTATGCCTGAGCTGGACAACGATGTGGAAGTGGAGATCCGCCCCGAGGAGATCGAGATGCAGGCCTGCCGTTCCTCCGGTGCCGGTGGCCAGCATATCAACAAGACTTCCTCCGCCGTTCGACTGACCCACCTGCCCACCGGCATTGTGGTGTTCTGCCAGACGGAACGCAGCCAGTTCCAGAACCGCGATAACGCCATGAAGATGCT